>JBGTLX010000737.1:0-4351 GCA_041743855.1 Rhizobiaceae bacterium
GCGGCCAAGCGCCGCGAACTGGCCATGGAGGCGCTGGCCGAGGTCGGGCTGCAGGGTCGCGAAAGCCACACGCCGGCCGAGCTTTCGGGCGGCCAGCAGCAGCGCGTAGCGATTGCCCGCGCCATCGTCACCCGGCCCACTTTGCTGGTTGCCGACGAGCCGACTGGCAATCTCGACACGGCGCGCAGCCACGAAATCATGGACCTGCTCACCCGCCTGAACCTCGAACTCGGCCTCACCGTTGTCATGGTCACGCACGAGGCCGACATCGCGGCCTACGCGCACCGCACGATCCGCTTCCTCGACGGCTGCGTCGCGTCCGACACGCTGCGCGCGGAGGCCGCGTGATGATCCTCGAAACGATCCGCCTCGCGCTGCTCTCCGTCCGCCGCAACGTGCTGCGCTCGTTTCTGACGCTGCTCGGCATCGTCATCGGCGTCGCGGCCGTCATCGCCATGATCACCATCGGCGAGGGCGCCACCGCAAAAGTCCAGAACGACATCTCGAAACTCGGCAGCAATCTGCTGGTCGTCCGCGCGGCCCGCCCGGACCGCTCGGGCTCGACCTCGTTCACGCCCAAACAACTCGACGCCAGCGACGTCGCCGCTCTGGTCAACGGCCTGACCAACGCCAGGGCGGTTTCGGCCGCGGCGCAAAAACAGGTCCGGGTCGTCTATGGCGCGGAAAACGTCGCGGCGGAAGTCACCGGCGCCGACACCGATTATTTCGTGGCGCGCGACTGGGGCGTGGCGCTCGGCCGGGCCTTTACCGAATCCGAGGTGCGTGGCGCCGCCGGAGTTTGCGTCATCGGCGAAACGGTGCGCCAACAGTTCTTCGGCGCGGGCGATCCCGAAGGCTTGTCGATCCGCGTCAACCGCATGAGTTGCAAAATCGTCGGCGTGCTCGAAGCCAAGGGCACGTCCGGCTTCGGCCAGGATCAGGACAATGTCGTGCTGATGCCGCTCGGCGCGTTCCAGCGCCGCATCGCCGGCGACCGCGACATCGACACCATCTATGTGGCCGCAGCCGACGGCGTGGCGACCTCGACAGTGCAGGCCGACATGGAGACCATCCTGCGCGAGACGCGGCGCATTGCGCCCGATGGCGAGGATAATTTTACCATCCGCGACATGACGCAGGTAGCCGACGCCATGACCAGCGCCACCACCACCATGACCGGCATGCTGGGCGCGGTCGCAGGCGTCAGCCTTTTGGTCGGCGGCATCGGCATCATGAACATCATGCTGGTCTCGGTCACCGAGCGCACGCGAGAAATCGGCATCAGGCTGGCCATCGGCGCGCATGAAAGGCATATCCTCATCCAGTTCCTGGTCGAGGCGACGGTGCTGTCCCTGCTCGGCGGGCTGATCGGCATTGCGCTCGGGCTGGGTCTGGCGGGCGCGGCCTCGATGGCGCTGGCCATCCCGTTTGCGCCCAGCCTCGCCATCATCGCGCTGGCCGTCGGCTTTTCGGCGCTGATCGGCATGGTGTTCGGCTTCTTCCCGGCCCTGCGCGGCGCGCGCCTCGACCCAATCGACGCCTTGAGGCATGAGTAGGTCGCGGCCCGACCCGCTACCCCGTGGACAAATTTCCCGATTTTGTCCGCCAAGCCTTTGAATTCGTTCAAACGCGAAGAATCTTTATCCACGCCTTTCAAACCTGCCCTATTCTTCTCGGGCGCTTCCACGGGAAACTCGGTGCGCACCGGGTATCGAGGGGAAGCGCGGCGCCGGGCTGGTCGTCTTCGGTAGGCGGCTGGGCGATGAGCCCCCAAGTCCGGCCCTCGAACCGGGCGCTGCGTGCTGCCTGTGGAATGCTGCCCGAAGGGCGGCGCCTTTCCGCGGGATGGCCGGCGCGCCGGTTGAGGGAAGAACGCCGACGGGCGGCCGCAAGGTCGAATATTTTACTTAGATTGGCGATCGAACGGCCGCCCGTCTTCCCACCCTTCCTCCCCTCATCCCGAGGTGTGAGCGAAGCGAACCTCGAAGGACAATAGCCAGATGCGAAAGCAGGCGTGGTGGCGGAGAAGCTTGTGCAATCACCCCTCACCGGCTCGCCCGAAATGCCAGTCGATCAGCGCCCTCATATGCGGCATCAGCCCGTCCGGCAGGTCGTCCGGCCCGCGAATGACCACAGGCCCCTCGATCTCCGGATCGGCATCGCCCGCCACGAATTCCCCGATCCGCGCCGCGATCTCGTCGGCATCCTCGTCGAGAAAATAGCGTCGGAAAATAACCGTCCCGCGCTCCGTCGCCAGCGCGTAATGCCGCCTGCCGCGCCGCGCCGTGTCGATGTCCAGCCCTGTTTCCTCCAGAACCTCGCGGGCCATGTTGAAATGCATGTCGACCTTTCCGCCCGGAAAATCCTCCGCTTCGAAGGAGCCCGCCGCGAAATAGACGCGTCCCGCATTGACCGTATGCGCGCCCATGCGGATCGCGATCAGTGCGTTGTCGCGCGAAACCAGCATCGGATGCGCGAAAGCATGCCCGGCGCCCGGCGTCGCCCGGTTGCTGCGCCAGTAGAGGAAGGTTGCGTAATTCACCGCGTGGCAGCGCCCCGTCAGCCGCCCCTCGCGATAGGCAAGCTCCGAAAGCAGCGCCATCGTCCCGTTGAACAACGCCGGCTTGGCCGCTTTCTCCAGCAGCCAGTTTTGCGCGATTGCCGCTTGGTTGTCTCGCTCGAACGGATGCGGCGACGGGTCGAGCATCACTTCGACCTCGTCCACCGGCAGGATCGTATCGGGGGGAACGTCGAATGTCATGCGTCAGGCCAGATCGAGGGTGACCGCGACCGGACAATGGTCCGACGCCTTCGGCCGGTCCCAGCCGGCGCGCGGATAGCGCTCCACCTCCTGGCCGGGTGGAAAGATCGTGCGCCAAGGCTGGCCGCCGCGGATGATATCGGGAACCACCTTGGCGTTGCGCCGCGCCAGCGCCGGCGACAGCAGCATGTAGTCGAGCTGGCAGAGATGCCGCTCCTGCGGGCCGCGCGTGTGATAGAGCGTCCAGCGGTCGAGTTCGGGCCGCCGCTCGACGATGTTCTCGCAAAACCCGTCGGCCAGAAACACGTCGAGGCACGACGCCGCTTCGTTGACGACCGTAAAGCTGTAGCCGCCCGTATGCGGCTCGCCGCCGATGACGACGCGCTGCCGGTAGTCGTTCAGATCGCCGCAGACTGCCCAGTTTTTGTCGGCCGCCCGGTCCTTGCCGAAACGCTCCTCGACGATGCGCCGCACGGCCTTCGCTTCGGCGTTGCGCACCGGCATCGTCGCCTGCCTTCCGTCGAGGCCGTTGCGCGGACTGCCCATCGATTTGAAATGCAGCGAGTAGACGGTGAGCGGCGCGCCGCCGACCGTCACGTCAATCTCCAGGCAGTCGCGGCGGAAGATGCGCTCATGCGCAGGGTTGCCGAGCGCTGTGAGTTCCGGCGTCGCCAGGCCGAATTCCTCGAAAGTCACATGGGCGTGGCTGGTCATGCGCACGAACTCGATCGGCTGGCCGTGCGCGGTTTCGTTGCGCAGCATCACGGCGACGTCGATGCCGCGCGTATCGTTGCCCGACGTCGTGTATTTCTGGCGGTAGCCGGCCCCGACCATCTTGAACAGATAGCCGTATTCGAAGGCCTTCAGCGCCTCGATGTTGTCGACCTCCTGCAGGCAGATGATATCGGCATGGGTGGCGGCGATGGCCAATGCCGAAAGTTGGCGATTGTCGTCGGCATGAGCGATGGTTCGCGCCAGTTCGAGCATCCGGTAATCCGCCTCGTTCTCGATGGCGAACAGCGCCAGCGTCCGGTCCTGTTGGAGTTGATTTTTGAAACCGGAGAAATCGAACCTGTTCATCAGGTTTTCGACATTGAAGGTGGCGAGGCGAAGCGGCATGGCCGACCTTTGCAGCCTCACGGCGCCGATGACAAGCCTGCCCGGACATTGGCGCGGGCGCGCCTGCCACGCCCGTCGTTCATCAACCGTTCATCATGATGGCCGCATCATGTCTTTCCTCCTTCGGGCATTGGGCGTGGGGCCGGATTGTTCGACATTGGAGATCGGAGATGAGTTCTGACCTTGTTTCTTTCGCGCGATCGAGCCTGATCGCAATCGGCGTGATGGCCTGCGCGGCGACGCCCTTGCTGGCAGCCCCGATCGCACCCATCGCTACCGTCGCTACCGTCGGCGACCAATCGCTGCGCCCCATCCTTGTCCGGGACCACCACGACGACAATTATCGGTGGCGTCGCGGCCGCCACCATTGGGACGATCGCTGGCGGTATCGCGACCATCGGCGCCACCACCGGCGGCACTTTCGACGCCACCGCGGGCCGGACATCTATTTCGGCTTGAATTTCGGTTATC
>JBGTLX010000738.1:0-4547 GCA_041743855.1 Rhizobiaceae bacterium
TGCCGGCTACACCGTCGTCTTCGCCGTCGCGGTGGCCATCTATTTGCGCGTCCAATTCGAGATGCCGTTCTTCGACGCGCTGACGCATTCGACATTCAATTTCATGTCGATCATTACCACCACAGGCTTCGCCAGCGACGATTACACGCTGTGGGGACCGTTCGCGGTCGTCTGCATTTTTGTCGCCACGTTTATGGGCGGCTGTTCCGGCTCGACCACGGGCGCCATCAAGGCCTACCGCTTCCTGATCCTTTTCGAACTCATGGCCAACGGCCTGCGCCGCCTGATCTATCCGCACACAGTCCTGCCGGTGCGCTATGGCGATCGGACGGTGGCCGACGACATGCAGCGCGCAGTGGTGCTTTTTATCGCATCCTTCTTCGTGCTGTGGGGGATCACCACGGTTCTTCTCGGCGCTACAGGCCTCGACTTCGTGACGGCCGTGACCGGCGCGTTGACCGCGCTGACCAATGTCGGGCCTGGCCTCGGCGACATCATCGGACCGGTCGGCAATTTTTCCTCGTTGCCGGACGCGGCCAAATGGATCCTGTCCGCGGCCATGCTCCTGGGACGCCTTGAAATCCTTGCTGTGCTGGTGATCTTCACTCCGACTTTCTGGGGGCGTTGAATGACAAGTTTCTCGGTCGCACCGAAGAAGATGATTCTGCCGGAATTCGGTGAGCCGACCCTCATGCCGAAAATCCCGCTTTCGACCTACCGGTCGCGCCTGGACGCCCTGCTGGCCCTCGGCCAGCGCGCGGGCCTCGACGCCTTCGCCGTCTATGGTGACCGCGAGCATGCCGCCAACGTGGCCTATCTGTCGGGTTATGATCCGCGCTTCGAGGAGACGCTGCTTGTCATCGTGCCGGGACGGACGCCAAGGCTTCTGGTCGGCAACGAGGGCTGGGGCTATGCAGAGCTTTGTGCCGGCCCCTACGAATCGGTCCTCTACCAGACCTTCAGCCTGCCCGGCCAGCCGCGCGACCGATCGGCCACGCTCGCCGACATCCTGTCCGACTGCGGGCTGAAATCCGGCCAGCGCATCGGCGCGATCGGCTGGAAGCCATTTTCCAGCGAGGACCGGGGTTTCGATGCTAAGGCGCTCGACCTGCCCTCCTTCATCGCCGGCGCGATCCGCGCGGTCGCCGGCGAAAAAGGCTCGGTCATCAACGCGGCGTCGCTGTTGATGAACCCGGCGGACGGTCTGCGCGCCATCAACGACGCCGACCAACTCGCCGCCTTCGAGTTCGCCGCCACCTTCACCTCGCAAGGCGTCCGCAACGTGCTGACCGGTATCGAGCCGGGCATGACCGAGTTGCAGGCGGTGCGGCTGATCGGCATGAACGGCCTGCCGCATTGCTGCCATCCGATGCTGTCGGCGGGAAAACGCGCATTCTATGGCCTGCCAAGCCCAAGCCTCGACATCATCAACCGGGGCGATCCGGTCACGGTCGCCTATGGCGTGCATGGCGCGCTGAACGCCCGCGCCGGTTTTGTCGCCGAAAGTGTCGCCGACTTGCCGCCCGCCATAGGCGACTATGTCGAAAAGCTCGTCGCGCCATATTTTTCTGCGGTTGTCGACTGGTACGAGACGATCGGCGTCGGCGTTACCGGCGGCGCGCTGTGGGAGGCGGTGCATTCGCGCATCGGCGATCCATTCTTCGGCGTCTCGCTCAATCCGGGGCATCTGATCCACATCGACGAATGGATGCACTCGCCTGTCTTCAAGGGTTCGGCCATACCGCTCCGGTCGGGCATGGCGTTGCAGGTCGATGTGATCCCGGCGACGGGAACCCCCTATTTCACAACCAACATCGAGGACGGCATCGCGCTCGCCGACGAAGGGCTGCGCGCAGAGTTCGCCGCGAACCATCCGGAAGCGTGGTCCCGCATCGAGGCGCGGCGCGCTTTCATGATCGAGACGCTGGGGATCAGGCTCAAACCCGAGATCCTTCCTTTCTCCAACATTCCGGCTTTCCTGCCGCCGTTTTGGCTTTCGCGCAACACCGCCATGGCCATTGACAGGCGACAGCGCGATTTCGCAGGGCGCCGCCTTGCTAATGCCTTGATGGAGCGCTCGTGAGGGTGCACGAACAAACTGGCCGATTTGGCGCAAGGGATATGTTTCAGTTGTCATTGGGTAAATTGCACGTTATCGCCGCCGCGTTGCTGCTGGCCGGATGCATGGGGCCGAAGACCGACGGGCTGATGGCAACCGCCAGCATGACGATTCCGGTGTCCGAAATCTCCGGCAACCATTCGATTTTCGTCGCCACGACCCGCGACCATGCGAGCGACGCCAACCGGGTCTTCGACGGCGGCCGCTCGGCGACGCTGAATTTTGCTCGCGTCAATGTGACGGTTCCTCAAGCGCACGAGACCGGCGCGATCGAACTCAAGAAGCGCGGCAAGCCGGACGATCCGTCGAAATTCTTCACGGCCACCGATGTCGTCGCCTACGATGCCCAGCCGAAATTCTCGACAGCGCTGAGCGCCGATATCGCGGCGCGCGGCGGCCGGGCGCTGATCTTCATCCACGGCTACAACACCGCCTTCGACGCGGCCGTCTATCGCGTCACGCAGATCGCGCACGATGCCGGCTATTCGGGCACGCCGGTGCTGTTTTCCTGGGCCTCCGGGGGCAAGACCACCGACTACGTCTATGACAACAACAGCGCGAGCGCCGCCCGCGACCAGCTCGAGGCGACGATCCGCCTGGTGGCGCAATCGGGCGCGCGGCGCATCGACATTGTCGCGCATTCGATGGGTACCTGGCTGACGATGGAAGTGTTGCGCCAGATGGCCATCACCGGCGACCGGACGCTCGGCGGCAAGCTCGGCGACGTGGTGCTCGCCTCCCCCGACATCGATGTCGATGTGTTCAAGAGCCAGATGCGCCGCTATGGCAAGCCGGAAAAACCCTTTTTTCTGTTGCTGTCGGACGACGATCGGGCGCTCAGAGTGTCCAGGATTCTCGCCGGCAACAAGCCCCGAGTCGGCGGCTATGCGGATGCGGGGGAACTCGCGGAGTATGGGGTCGAGGTCGTCGACCTGTCCGATGTAAAGTCCGGTGACCGCTTCAACCACACCAAGTTCGCCGACAATCCGGCGCTGGTGAAGCTGCTCGGCACCCGGTTGCGCGAGGATGACGGCTACGCCACCGACCGCGAGGTGACCGACCGCATCAGGATGCTCGGTCTGGGCGGGTAGGGCCTGACTGGCCGGTGGGTGAGGTGCGTATAGTCACCCCTCCGCCTCGCTGTGCTCGGCACCTCCCCTATCGAGGGGAGGAGAGCGCCAAGCTTCTCCGTTGCCACGCCCGCTTTCGCGTCTGGCCATTTCAAGGAACTCTTCCCTCACAAGGGAAGTCGGGAAAACGGGCGGCCTCTGGTTCGCTCGTTTTTAGAAATTATATGCGACCCGCGGGCCGCCCGTTCGGTGTCTGTCGCACGCGGTCGACCGGTCACACGCCCGCCCCTCTTCGGGGCGCAGTTGGACGCGGCGGATGATCCGCCTCTCCGAACCAGGCATTTCTTTTGCCCACCACGGAACGCCGGCCTGTCGGACGCCCTCGGAGCCATGGGAACCGAATCCATGCCGGGAGGTCACCGCCGCTCTCCCAATCCCCGGTCCGGAACCGGTTCCCGCAAGAGCGATGGGACGGAGAATAAGGGAGATTGGGGAAGCGGGGATAAAACGGGTGAAAAAATTTCCCTCTCTGGCGATTTCCAACACCTAGCCTCGTGAAAAACTCGGCTAAGCTATTGAAATCGCTTGCCTTAGCGGCAAGAGGAGAGATAGACCGGCATCAATCGCCTTCGCAGTTTATCCACGTTCGCGGCGCTTCTCCCCTCTCCTTGATGAGGGAGAAGGTGGCCGAGCGCAGCGAGGTCGGATGAGGGGTGTTCCAGCTTGGCCAATACCCCTCATCCGTCGCCTTCGGCGATCCCCTCTCCCCGACGAAAGGGGAGAAGGGAGAGTATCTGCCCTACGACGCAGCCTCTTTCGAGCGCGCGGCGGCGGCTTTTTCGGCGGCCACCAGGGCCTTCTCGGCGGCCTCGTCCTCGGCTTGCTTTTTCTCGCGCGCGACGCGTTCAAGCTCGCGGTTGCGCTCGATCATTTTGGCGAGCCAGATCGAAACCTCATAGAGAAGGATCGTCGGCACAGCGAGGCCGATCTGGCTGACCGGGTCGGGCGGCGTCAGCACGGCCGCCACCACGAAGGCGATGACGATCGCCCATTTGCGCTTCTCGATCAGCCCCTGCGATGTCAGAAGCCCGACGCGCGCCATCAGCGAGGTGACCACCGGCAATTGGAACACCAGACCGAAGGAGAAGATCAGCGTCATGATGAGGCTGAGATATTCCGACACGCGCGGCAGCAGCGATATCTGCACCTCGTCGCCGGGCCCGGTCTGCTGCATGGCGAGGAAGAACCACATGACCATCGGCGTGAAGAAGAAATAGACCAGCGATGCGCCAAGGAGAAACAGCAGCGGCGAGGCGATCAGGAAGGGCAGGAACGCGCCACGCTCGTTTTTGTAGAGG
>JBGTLX010000739.1:0-2333 GCA_041743855.1 Rhizobiaceae bacterium
GCGCCGCAGCCAGCGCCTGGTTGGCGCCCTTGCCCCCGGGCGCCGTGGTGAAGCCGCCGCTGCGTACGGTTTCGCCTGCAGCGGGGAGGCGGTCGACGGTGGCGATAAGGTCGAGATTGATGGAGCCGATGACGGTGATCAAGAAAAAGCCTCCCGGTTTACGGGCAGGCTATCCTGTGCGCATGGCGTTGGGAATATGACGGGGTGCGGCTTTGCCGAGATGGCAAGGGCCGCAACCAGTTCTTCACCACGCACCCCACCCCGGCGCGCCGACCCTCCCCTCATGGGGGAGGGTTAAGAACCCAGTTGCCCGGCTTCCCATCCAAGGATCGCGCGCTTGCGTGTCAGGCCCCAGTGGTAGCCGGTGAGCGCTCCGGATTTCCCAAGCGCGCGATGGCAGGGCACGACGAAGGACAGCGGATTGGCCCCGACCGCAGCCCCGACAGCGCGGGAGGCCGCCGGCGCGCCGATGCGCGACGCGATCGACGAATAGCTGCAGGCCTTGCCCATCGGGATCCTGAGCAGCGCCTCCCAGACACGGACCTGGAAATCCGTGCCGATGAGGACGACACGCAGCGGCCGGTCCGAGCGCCATTTGCCGGGCTCGAAAATACGGGCGGCATAGGGTGCGGTGGCCGCCATGTCCTCGATATAGCTGGCATTTGGCCAACGCGCCGACATGTCGGCGAAAGCCTCCCGCTCGCCGCCCGCGTCGTTGAAGGCGAGGCCGGCAAGGCCGCGATCGGTGACCATGATCAGCGCCACGCCGAAGGGCGAGATATGGTAGCCGTAGCGGATGGTGATGCCGGCGCCGCGCGTCTTGTAGTCGCCCGGCGACATGGCTTCATGGGTGACGAAAAGATCGTGCAGCCGGCCGGGGCCGGACATGCCGACCTCGAACGAGGCTTCAAGCAGCGGCATGCCCTCGTCGAGCAGTTTTCGCGCGTGGTTAAGCGTCACCGCCTGCAGGAAGCCTTTCGGCGAAAGGCCGGCCCAGCGCGTGAACAGCTTCTGCAGGGCGGTCGGCGTCTGGCCGACTTCCGCGGCGAGCGTCTCCAGCGAGGGCTGGTCGCGATAGTCGAGACTGATCTTCTCGATGACCCGGCGGACGGTCTCGTAGTCACCGCCCTCGGGCGTAATGTCCTTCTGCAGGATCGCTGTGGTCTTGAGTGGCATCTGGGCGTTCATGGCAAAGTTCTCCTTGACCGCGAATATCGTCGCTTGGAGAGCCGTTCTCCACCCGTTTCCTGCAACCCCAGATTTTTTTCCCACCGTCACCGGGCCTTGGCGGTTGCAAGCGCGCGCGAAAACGCCTTGGCGAAACTCTCGCGGTCGTCGGGGTTGAGGAAGCCGCCGATCGGCACGGTCTGGCCTTGTGCTTCGACGGCCATTCTGACAATGCCGATCTCGTCGTGGCGGGCGACGGAAAAGCGCGCCCAGAACGGGTTGAAGCGGTGCGCTTCCGCCCGGCCCGAGGGCGCGACCTTGCGGATGTCGAGGCTGGTGCGCGAGACCGATACCTCCTCGCGGGCGCGGGCGGCGCGGTAGTTCAGCTTGAAGGCGCCATAGACGAGAAGCACGTCGAGGCCGACGAAGCCGAAGACCGGCCAGGCGCCTTTGGCGAGGAAGATCGCGCCGGTGGCGAGCCAGACGGCAAGCAGGACGCCCATCAGCACCGCGAAGCCGGTGCGGCCAAGCGACCGGTGCGGGGTGAGCAGGGCCCGGAAGAACGGCTCGTCGGCCGCAGCGTTTGTGTCGCTCATGGGGCTCGATTATAGAGGGACGCGATGAAGAATCCCAAGCAAAAAGCCGCGACGGCTGTGGACCGCCGCGACGGCGCGAACGCCATGCGGCGGCCGCGGCCGGTGCGGTCTTCTTCGCGCTATACGCCGGCCGAAGTGGACGAGATCTTCCACCGCTTCGCGGTGCAGCGCCCGGAACCGAAGGGCGAACTGGAGCACCGCAACGCCTTCACGCTGCTGGTCGCGGTGGTGTTGTCGGCGCAGGCGACCGACGTCGGGGTCAACAAGGCGACGCGCGCGCTTTTCTACGCGGCCGACACACCGCAGAAGATGGCTGCGCTTGGCGAGGCGAAGGTCGGCGAATACATCCGCACAATCGGGCTATGGCGCGGCAAGGCGAAGAACGTGATCGCGCTGTCCGAGACTCTGATCCGCGACCATGGGGGGGACGTGCCAGGCGACCGCGACGAACTGGTCAGGCTGCCGGGGGTGGGACGAAAGACCGCCAATGTCGTGCTCAACATGGCCTTCGGCCAGCCGACCATGGCGGTCGACACCCACATCTTCCGCATCGGCAACCGGCTGGGTCTG
>JBGTLX010000740.1:0-22908 GCA_041743855.1 Rhizobiaceae bacterium
GACATCCGGCTTGATGCCGCGCTGGTATTTCCTGAACGCCTTGACGCCGAGTTCCTTCTTCTCCTCGTTAGATGGAACATCGTTCGGAGACGCGAGTGGTTCCCAGTTGTCGCCGATCTCATGATCGTCGAGCAGCATGAATGACGGGATACGGCGGAGGGTACCGCGGATGTTGCGCTGGCGCAGCCACGACTCGTAGGGCAGACGATAGCGATCGTCTTCGCTGGCCGGATCGTACAGCCCGGCTGTGGGATCGACATACACCTGATCGCCCACGAACAGCATCAAGCGCGGCTTGATCCCCGGGCTGCCCTGCAAACGATCGACAATTCGCTGGTAAGAACGGTAGGCGAGGGGCCCATCGAAGAAGCCGGCCGGGTACTGACAGGACGCGAGCGTGAAGCTGGTGCCGCTGATCACGGGTCCGGTAGGCAGTGCCTGCGGCGGATCGTAAGGGATGACGCCATCCATGAGATCTCGATCCATCTCGATCACGCGTTCCAGGACGGCCTGTCCAACTAGTGGATTCTGGCCAAATTCCATGATCATCGCCGATTCCTCGACGATGTCCGGCCCTAGCGCCGGGTCGAGAGTGGCCATCTTCACCTCTCTTTGGCCACGATAGAAAAGGCGGTCCGGCGCCTTCTCTGCGGCGTCTTTCGGCTTCGGCCGAAGCATCCAGATCTCCAGCGCGTGGAGAACCGCGGCCGCCATCTTCTCAAATGACGCGAACGGGAAAGAGTCGTAGGCCGATCGATCACGAGGGTTAATGGGACTGAACCGGAAGACCTGCTTCAATCTGGATCTGGCAAAGAAATAACCATCGACGCGACTGAACAACGCTTCCGCTTCGTCATAGACGATCAGTACCAGCAACGCGTTGCCGGGCTGGCCGGGCATCGTGGTTGGCAGAGGAGCGTCGAATGCATCCCAGCCCTCTTCCTCCAACACCTTCGATTTGTGCACCGCCATATGGTCCAGAATGTATGCGAGGTCCCACGGCAAGGCGGGATTGTCGGGCCGAAGGATTTGATCCCCGGACAGTTGGACACGCAGCATGGCCACGGATTCCGCCATTCGGTAGGACGGCAAAGACCCCACGCGAACCACAACCGTCGGCGTACTTGGCGGCGCCACGGTTGACCATTCTTCGGTAATGATCGGCCCGATCCATGGCGGGTAAGCCACCTTTTTAGTTTCTGCGCTGACTAATGGAGGCGGAATGTTGGCATCCAGGAACTGCTCTACCTTCTGGAATGTGGCGTGTCGTGTGGTACCCACCAGCGCGTCTTGATGGCCGGCGCCGGGATTGATGAACGGTGTGAGATAGTTGCGACCGGCATCACCAAGGATTTTGTCCATGCGGTCCACGGTCGACACGTGCGAGAGGCCATTTTCGGCGCCATGCACGCTGAACGTCGGAAAAGGCCAATTATTAAGGAACTTCTGGCGCGATACGAGCAGGTTGCGGCCCTCGTAATTCGTCATCAAAGCGTAACGTACGAAATGCAGCGTCGTCGCCACCGTCTTCAAGCTCAGCGCGCCGAAATGCTCGTCGATGTAGCGCAGCATCTTGGGTTCCATGTTGGCGACGTTGAAGTCGCGGCCGTAGAGCGCATCCATCCGATGCCGCGTGCGCGTCCAGGGAGTCCGTTTCCACGGCCAGAGCGGATTTTCGATGTCGAACTCCTCGACGGGATACGGCAGCGTCGAGAGCACCCGGTCCAAGAGGTCGTCGGCAAGCGTCGGATTCTTGGGATTGAACTCGTACGTGTCAGGCAGGAAATCGATCAGATACCGCATAACATAGGCGCGGAAAATGTTGGCTGGCGTGAATACGACCAGCGGCCCTACCTGCGTGAAAGCCGCCCGATCCACTTTGTCTTTTAACCCGCCTTCGAGCGCCGCGATGCTAAAGACGACCGTGCCCATGCAATGAGCGACCACGTCGACCTTGCCGTCGACGGACTCCAACGCCGCGGCATTGATGACCGCCGGGACGTCTTTTCTTCCGATCTGATCAAAACTCCAGGCCTTGTCGGCGGTCCCCTGCGCGGGGCTGGTCCTGAGATCGGCAATCCAGATGTCGCGCCCGGAGTTCCAGAGATGGCTCGCGAAGTTTGGGTTCACCGCGTGATGAGCGAACGTCGTGCCGCCGGCGCTGTAGCCATGCAGCATCACGACCGGCCTTTTGGTGGTGCCGGGACGCGGATAACGCGTGACGAGTACTTTACCCCATTCAGACGCGCCGCCGATGTCGGGCTTCTCGAAGCCGAGCGAAATGTTGATTATTTGCGCCGCGACCGAGCCGCCGCCGGGCAGTCGAAGCGTGGCTGGCGGTTGGAAAACAATGTTGTCGTTGGCCGGATCGACATCCTTGTCAGGCAACCGAAAGCTCCAGATATGCTGGCCGAGTAGCAACCGCAAAAAATAACCGAGGAAGGTGGCGAGCTCGCCGATTGTGCCGACGCCGTCGCGCTGTTGCGTTACCCGGAACAGCGGCACGCCGATGCGGGCGAGATAGCCGAGATCGAGCTTCAGCACACGCTTGGCGCCGCTCATCCCGGGGAAGCGTTCGAGCGTCACTTCCATGAGCTGGCGCCACGGATTGCAGCGGCGCTCATAGGTGAAGGTCTTGGTTCCGATTATGTGATCGCCGTTGAGCGCGAAATCGGCGCCAGCATCCGGCCCACTGATCTTGAGATCGTAAACGAATGCCCGAATCTCGCCGGAGCGGCTGGCTATGGCGAGGCCCGATTTGACGCGGCTGAAAAACCCCGGTCCGCCGTCGCCGTCGAAGATAGCTTGATAGATGTCGCGCAGGCCTCGGTTCAGAACCCACGCCTTGCCAGCGCGCCAGATGCGGCCGAGCGCCGAAGTCTTCTGCCGCTCGAGGACTCTTAGGGTGCCCGTCAGCGGCGCGCTGAATTCGACAATGGCATCGAGTTCCTGTTCCCTTATGCCGGCCGGCTCCCAACTCTTCTCAAGCTGCTCCCATTCCGGTTGCGGGAATATGCGGATCATGCTGCGGGCCAACAACTCGGACTGATCGGTAGCGACTTGCAGAGTCGCGTCGCCGCCGTTGCTCGGTGTTAGATCAGCCAAAGCCTTTGGGCGGAAACGCAACGTCAATTCGACGACATGCGTGCCGGTCGTGCCATTCCTCGGTGTGAGGCGAACCGGACCGACGAGCCGCTCGATGATCTCGACTTCCGTTCCGTGAGGTGGAGCGGCGACATCGGTAGAGCGAAACACCGGCCGGACCAGCGGCGTAGCCGTAGCGACGGGCGGCCCGATGTCGTAGCTCCATTCGACCGCGAGCGCCTCTGCTGCGCGCAATGCAATCGCTGAGATTGTAAGCGCGGGATTTGTGCCAAGCGCGCTCGGGACAATCGAACCGTCGAGCACCACCAGACCGTCATGGACCACGTTGGAGGCGCCAGTGAATACCCGGCCGAGGTGGTCGACGACGCCGGCGGCCCCGGTGTCGGCCATGGCGCAGCCGCCGAGGGGGTGCACCGTCGTCAGCGGCCCATGCTTTTTCTGGAGCAACCAGCTGAGCTTCGCCGGCAGCAGCTTCCAGAGAGGGTTCGCGATGACGCGGCCGCCTGATTCCTTTGAAAGATCGGCGAGCGCCGCGACCTGCGCGTCGAATATCGGCAGATCCTGCAGCTTGTCCCAACGCATCCGCGCGATGCCATCGCGGTCATCAGTCAACGCGCCGTCGAGTTCGATCGTGCCAGCCGCGCCGTCGTCTGCCATGACGGCATAGACCGCGGAATGCTCGATGCGTTGATCCGGCGCGACATAGGCGTCGTCATTCGGGAAGCCCTGCTGGTGACTTGACCAGTCGATCTTGTCCAGTCCGTGCAGGGTGTTCACCGTGGCGAAGACCTCGGTGAACGCAAGGCGAAGCCCCGCTGGAACCGAGATTTCCTCGATAAGGACGCCGGCCGTGTCGCGCAGGTCGATGACCCCGGTGATCGTCGGCCCTATCGCGCGATTCGACGGCTGCACGGCGTCGCTAGCGACGGTGTTCACCGCCGCCTTGGTGGCATAGTCGGCGATCAGCATGTCGCCGTTCGTCGAACAGCGCTTGCCAAGTTGGGCGTCCGAGACCTGCAGTCCCAAAGCATGCGAGCGGAGCAGGATCTCGTTGGAGCCCAGCGTGCCTGCGGCCAGCACGACCTTGCGCGCGCGGACCTTCAACACCTCGTCATCACGCGCGCGAAGCGTCGCGTTGGTGTGGACGACGTTGACGAGCCAGCCGGTGTTGCCGTCCTTCTCGATGCTGAGAACAGTCGCCCCGCTGAAGATATCGGCGTCAGCCTGCTGGGCCCGCACAAGAAGGTTCACGTCCAATGAATTCTTTGCGCCGAAGTTGCAGCCGGTGGCACAGTCGCCGCAGCGAACGCATTTGTTAAGGCGGACATTGCTCAGGTTGGTCGAGTTGGACATGGCGACCGTGATCGCCGCCGGTCGGAATTTGTTGGTCGGCGCCATGTCTCTGAAAGACTCAAACTTCTGGGGCAGGCCGTCGACATGACCGGCAATTGTGTTCGGCGAACCGTTCACATTGGCACCAAGCATGCTGGCGGCGCGATCGAAGAATATCTTCCAGTTGGGCAGGTTCTTGAGCGGGCTTGGCCATCCGGTCTGGAACACGTTGGCGAGCGGTAGCTCCATCACCCCGGCGTTGATCAATGAGCCGCCTCCAATCCCATTGGCAACCACCGTCGTCACTTCGGCCCCCAGTCTGACGTCGAATAGGCCCTCCTTGTTGCTGTCACGGCGAATATGGCGTGGCAGTTCGCCTAGCCCGGTCGGGAAAGAGCCTGGTAGATACTCTTTGCCGCGCTCAAGCACGCCCACGCTTATCGGCACGCCACCGTGCCGGCGGCCAGCGAATGTCGTGGCGGCGATCGCACCGCCGTAACCGCTCCCAATAATCAGGATGTCGAAGTGGACCGATGCAGGGGAGTTGCGCACACGCTCGACGAGTTGCTCGAAGCCTTGCGAGACCCAAGCAGTGCGCGAGTCGGAATCAAGCCCGGCGCCCATTATCCTCGTCCCGCGATCAGTCGAGCCAGAGGTCAGCAAAGGTATGTCGACAGGCACTGAATATTGCCCGAGGACCGATTTAGATATCGGTACAACGTATTTACTGCACGAATCTCAGCATGGCGCTTGCAGATGCGTCGCACGTCGTAGATATCAAATTTCAGTCTATCGCGTCTTGTTGCCTTGTATAGCTATTTTTGTGTTTCGCGACGCTCCTTTTTGCCCTCAATCCAGTTTATGGTGTCATTGTGCTTGGCCCTTAGCGTTGAAAAAAATTATATGCGAAGGTCAATGAAACTTTCGCGGTCAGCGATTGCTGCTTGAGGAGGATTTTGACGCGTCGTTTCCTTTTGCGAATGTGTAACTCGCGAAGGGAACTCCTGTGATGACACGGTCCGCGACCGTGGGAAGGAGGCTATGGACGAGATCGGTCAGATTCTGGAAAGTTTCCTGCCGATGCAGTTGCTCGGTCGCATCCATGGCGCCCAGGGAGAACGACCTGCCGCAGCCGCGTTTCCAGCAGCCGTGCTGGACGTTGACGTTTCCCGTTTCACCGCGCTGGTTGAGCAGATGGCGCGGCGCGGCCAAGGTGGCCTGGAAGAGACATCGCGACTTCTCAGTCTGTCCTATGCCCGATGTGCTGAGCAGATCGTTTCGCGCGGCGGCGAGGTGGTCCATTTCGCGGGAGACTCACTTCTGGCCTATTGGCCAGCGGAAGGAATCGCGCTTAGCGGCGCGGTCCGGGCGGCGGCCGAATGCGCGGAGGCGATCTGCCGTGGCCGAAACGAGATAACTAACATCCCGATCAGCGAGGCCGAGCCGGCGCTGCATGTGGGCGTCGGCGCGGGCGAACTCTGGGTGGCCGCTGTGGGCGGCGATCCAATCTGGAACCTTGTCGCCAGTGGAGCGGCCGTCGTCCAGGCTGCAAGATCGCAAGCAATTGCGCGAAGCTGGGAATATCTGCTGTCGGAGGAGTCCACCCAGGCTCTGAACGCAGCTGCTCCGAGCGAGAATGTTGTATCCGCCGAATCCGAGGCTAGCTATCGACGCCCACCCGAGCGCTGGCTCAGCAGCTTTCTGCCCCCACAATTGCAGGACATTATCCTTGCGCAAGGTCAGATACCGCGACCGGCAAACAGCGGGTCGGTGACAGAGTCGAGCGACGGTCGGCAAACGGACATGAGGTTGGACGCATTGGCCGAGATCAGGCCAATATCCGTCCTATTCGCCCGCATCAGCGGTCTCGAACACAGCGATCCCATCGACTTGCCCTGCCATCAGGCCCTGTGCGCTTCCCTTCAGCAAATCCTGCGAAACCGCGGCGGCCCGCCTGGAGAGCTGTTGTTCGACGACAAGGGACTTGTTTTCATCGCGGCGTTCGGAGCTCGGGGTAGCTTTCATCGGGACGATCCTCAACGAGCGGTCGACGCGGCTCGCGCCATCAGCGTGGCCGTCCTGCAATTCGGTCTTTCAGCCTCGGTCGGCGTCGCGACGGGCGATGCGTTGTTCAGCGTCGTGGGCAGCCGACGCCGACGGCAGCTCATGGTTCTCGGCCAGCCGGTGAACCGCGCTGCGAGGCTCATGACGGCAGTGCTGGACGAGGTGCTTTGCGACGCACCGACGGAAAGAGCGGCCCGGGCTGGTTTCTCGTTCGAGCGGCGCGGCACGCTCCAACTGCTGGGATTGGGCGACATGGCGCCCGTTTTTAGTCCGCTTGAACCGCACCCGGCGGCCTTCCTTTCACCGAGGCTCATCGGCCGTCAAAGCGAGCTCAGCTTCCTCAAACAGGCGTTCGAGGAGACCTACGCCGGCACAAACAGGCTGGTGGTGGTGCTCGGTGAACCCGGCATCGGCAAGACCACGCTGGTGATCGCATTTGCGGACGAATTGCGTTCGAGCGGTATTGTGGTTTCCATATCCCGCGCCGAACGGGATGACCGCCGAACCTCGCTGCTGGCGTGGCGGCGCGTTCTGGAATCCTTAGTGGACCTGCCACAGGACAGCGACGGGCTCAAAGTGTTCCAGAGCATCAGCGCCCGCGTTCAGGACCATGCCGGCATCGCCGGACGCCTGCCGCTGCTCGGCGACGTGTTTGCTATTGAGACTCCGCCGAACGAGGGAACCCGGCATCTTGAGGGTGCACATCGCGCCGATGCGACCATGCGGCTCTTGGGCGAGATCATCGGCATATTGGCGCCCCGCCCACTAGCCCTGGTGTTGGAAGACAGCCAGTGGCTTGACTCCGCTTCATGGCGCCTCGTCGAGTGGGTCCTCGGATCCCTGTCGTCGCTGCTTATCGTCCTGTGCGTCCGCCCCGAGGAGATCCCCAACGAGTTGAAAAGCTTGCGCCATCGGGCAGAGGCCGCAAGCACCGACCCTTCCTCCGAATCAGACGATCCCGCGCGATTCTGCCGTATCCTAGAACTCTCGGAGCTCAACGAGGAATCCATCTACGAACTTGTGGCGCGCACCTTGGGCGGCGTGCCTCCGCATGATGAAGTCGCACGACGGATCTCGGCTCTCGCGGGCGGCAATCCATTCTTCGCCGAGGAGATCGCTCTCTCATTGAAGAGCGAGGGACTTATTGCCGTGCGGGACGGGTATTGGCGCTCTATCCGCCCGCTCGAAGGCCTGAAATATTTCGAAAGCGTTGAACGGGTCATCCGCGAGCGTGTAGATCGCTTGGACGCCACCTCCCAGGACGTCATCAAGGCAGCAGCCGTGATCGGGCGCTCGTTCACAATCGATGCGCTTGAGGCTCTGCACGGAGACGAGGTGAGTTCCGTCGTCAACTATCTCGAGGAGGCGCATCTTGTGCGCTCCCGCGACGAAGCCGGACAATACGAGTTTCGCCATGATCAGATCCGCGACGTCGTCTACGGCTCCATTCCCGGCGACATGCGGCGCCGGCTTCATGAGGCGCTGGCTAGCTGGATTGAGGCCGACAGGCCGGACGCCGTAGGTGCGGACATTGCGGTCCTCGTTCAACATTTCGAGGCTGCTGGAAATAACGATAAGGCTGTTAAATATGCCGACATGGCGGCGACTAACGCGCTGCAGATCGGCGCCTTTCGCGAGGTAGAGTCGTTTGTCGGAATCTGCCTTGAACATGAGCCCAAGCGCCAGCACAGGAGCGACGAGCAGAGGCTCCGTTCGGTTCGCTGGCGGCGGCAGCTCGCAGAGGCACATTACAGCCGGGGCGATATCCATGCGCAGGGCGTGGCGGTCCGGCTGGCGCTCGAAGTGGCAGGCCAACCAGTACCTCAAAACCCGGCTGCAATTCTCCTTCGCCTGATCGGGCGCGCATTGCGCCTTACGCTTCAGCAGGCATTCCCCCCGTCGCCTGTCTGGACCGAGCTCGGCGGCACTGCGCGCTGGGAAGCCGAGATCGCTCGCTGCCTCAATCAGGCCGCGACGGTGGATTATTTCGAACTGAGATTCTCGCGTGGGATGTGCAACCTGCTTGGCGCGGTCATCCATGCTGAGCGCACCGGCGCTTCCGTCGACACGGCGATAGCCTGCTCACAACTCGCCTGCGGTCTCGGCATGATGGGCTGGCGAGGGGCTAGCGCCCGCTTCATGGGAAGGGCCGAGCAGGTCGCAATCACCCTCGAAGACCCAGCGATCCATTCCCACGTGTGCAGCCTTGATGCGCTCTGGCATCTCGGCCACTGCGAATGGCCCAATGTCGATCTTCGACTCGACCAAGCTCAGGCCTTGGCACTCAAGGCCGGAGATCAGTTGCGATGGTGCAATGCGCAAGGCATGCGCTTCTGGTCGCTGTATTACCGCGGCGAACAGAGCGTCCTGGAACCAACTGCGCTGGCGTTGCTTTCGCGCGCCCAGAATGCCGGCAACATCCAGCAGGAGATCTGGGCTTTGCGGTGCAAGGCCTTGTGCGCCCTCCATATGGATCGGCCTCGGGAAGCAGTGGATCTTCTGCGGCTGATCACGTCAACGATGCCCGGTTCGATCGATCTGGCGGCACAGATTTCCGCCTACGGCGCACTCGCCCTTGCGTTCTCGCGCAGCGGCCAGCATGCCGAAGGTGTCGAAGCCGCAGTCGAGACCCTGCGCCTGCTACACGAGATGCGGCGGCCCTCTTCGCACAGCATTATTGTTGGCATTTCCGGTGCGTTGGAGGTGCTACTTCGCGGACGGGAAGCTGGCCTTTCTGATCAATACGAAAAATGGTCCGATTGGGAGAGACAAGCGCTTCACGAACTCGAGCGTTATAGCAAGGTTTTTTCCATCGGCGTAGCGCAGTTGGGACTATGGATGGGTGTCTCGCATTGGCTAGACGGACAGAGGGACCGCGCGCTCACCGATTGGAAGAGGGCCCTCACCGCCGCCCGTCATTTTTCGTTGCGGAAGGATGAATCGATACTTGCCGCAGAGATCAGGCGTCGCGAGGATCGGGCATAAAAGCCCCTCCGACGCAGCCGCTTTGAAGTTGAGGAAGGCTGGCGTGAGCAGATCGGATGTTCGTACTCCAACGCTCCCTCCTGACGCTGACTCTGCGTTCTAATCCGGATTGAAGTTCGTTCTGGCCCAAAGAGAGGACCAGAACATGAAGCGTAGCCGCTTTACGGAAGAGCAGATCATCGGGATTTTGAAGGAACACGAGGCTGAGGTTTCGGTCGCCGATCTGTGCCGCAAGCACGGGGTGAGCGACGCCTCGATCTACAATTGGAAGGCTAGGTTTGGCGGGATGGACGTCTCCGAGGCGAAGGCGTTTGAAGAGCCTGGAGGATGAGAACGCGCGGCGGAAACGGCTTTGGGCGGATGCCATGCTCGACAATGCGGCGCTGAAGGACCTAGTGGGAAAGAAATGGTGACTCTCGCAGCCAAGCGGAAAGCTGTCGCTCGCCTGAAGGATGCCTTCGGGATGAGCGAACGGCGGGCGTGTAAAAGCCATCGGCTGTTGCCGCATGACGGTTCGCTACGAAACAGCAGGCCCGACAATCGCGAGCTTCAGGGCCGCTTGTCGTATGATCTCGCGCGCCAGACGAAGGCCCTTGATCTAGCTCTCGACAGCGTTATGCAATCACCCGGAACCTTCCAATGAACCCCACCATCACAGCCTTTGAACGGTCGCCCGGAATAGGAGCGGCGCGAATAATACAAGAAACTTGGCCGGTGTTGCCTCGCCTTTATTGCTGCTTCTTCCGGCGCGCCGCGACCGCCTTCGCACCTTTCGTGCGTGACCTACTCCTCAAAGCGACCCGCGGCATCACGATCGCGGTCGTATCGCCTCGTGAGCGGAAACGGCGGCAACCAGGACTCGCGACGTACGATCCAGCTTTCGTAGGTTGGCATCAATTGGTCGGGCGCGTCCAGGGATCCCAGGTTCACTTCGATTTCGTCTGCGCTGCGTGCGAAAACAGACGAGCCGCAGCGGGGACAGAAAAACCGCCCGGCGTAGTCGCGTGTTTCGCCATCGATCGTCACCGCATCCTGAGGGAACACCGCGGAAGCGTAAAAAAGGGACCCATGATGCTTGCGGCAGTCGAGACAGTGACAAAGGCCGACCCGGTATGGGAGTCCCGACGCCACAATTCGGACGTTGCCGCACAGGCAACCGCCGATGAATCGGTCCATGCTGCGTCTCCTCCAAAATCAAGTGGTCGGAACGGCTACAACGAACAGCACTGCCATTGCAATTGTCCGCTGCGGGCGAAGACGCGTCGTTCTTCCGCAGCGGGCGATAGTGATCATCGCTTCCAGCGAACAGAGTCTATCAAATGACACTCCTACAACATAGGAGCGTTTGGGTGGTTCGCGTAGCACACAAAGCTCCGCACCATAAACAGGCCCGCACTCATGGATATGCCCGCAGCCGCTCGCGCCAAGAAACCCCGCGCTTCAGTTGCATGGTCCCCTGGGGTGACGGCGGACGGAAAAACTGGGGTGGCTGCCGCGGAAGAACATCTGATGGTCTGGCTGCGCGATGCGCGCGCAGGACGGTGAGATCAACGAAGCGGTCAATCGAACGTAACAAAGGAGTGACCGGGACATGACGCTCGATGCTGAACTCGTAGAACAGCGCTTCCTGCGTCACCGTCCGTTGCCATCATCGCCATGTCCTCCCGTTCCCAAGAACTGACTCAGCACTTCAGACCGTCAGTAACCCCTACTTTTTCAACACAATCGGCGTCAAGAAAACGTATTCGCGAAACCTCAGTTTTTGACCCAAGCTCGGACCCCTTGCCGTCCCATGGAGGTAGCCCCGGTCGCGCTTGCTGGCCCGGTAGAGACGCGTCCCGTCCTTGGTGACGCCTGAGCGTGGCGTGGCATAGGTTCTGCGGAACTGGACAAGAAGCTGACCCTGCGGGCAGGTGTATCGATCCTGCTCCGGATCGAAGCCGAAGTCCGATCGCAATAGGGTGCCATCCGTTCGATGGACTTGTCGAACACCGGGATATGCGACTCGATCCCGCGCTGCTTGACCAGCCATGCCGTGTTCGCGGCCGAGCCATATGCGCTGTCGGCGGCAAGGGTCTGTGGCTTGAGACCGAAGCGTTCGGCAGTGCGATCGAGCATAGTGCGCGAGGCGTCGACCTCGGCCTGCTGGATCGACCGGATGCCCATGCAGTAGCCGACGATCAGCATCCGCATCATAAGGTCAGGATCGATCGAGTGCCGGCCGATGTAGCTGTAGACGGCCTCAGTTCGGAGCGCACGCCGTCAAGGTCGAGAAACTGATCCGGCGCAGCAGATGGTCCGCGGGTACATGCTCATCAAGACAGAAATCGTAGGAGAGCTGCGCTGGCGCGACCTGCGTCTCATTATCGTTCCGTGCCCTCCTCAAAGCGGCTGAACGATGGAATCGAGCCATCGCAACCGATCAACAGCCGACTAACAACACGGTCAAGATCGGACATTCCTACCCTCATAAAGGCGGACGGCCCCGGGACCCAGCGGCAAGCACAAAATGATCGAAGTGTGTCCGGAACAAGGTGACCTGCGGTTGCGCGTTCACCTCTTCCTCGGCGGGCGGATCAAGCGGCATCGTCATGCGACCTTGTTTCGCAGTAGAGTAGTGGAAGCCAAGGCTGCTCTTTTCATTCCGCGCGCCCTCGTGCTTAGTCACGCCATGGCTTTCACCATCCGGCAGTTGCAGTATTTCGTGGCGGTCGCCGAGCAGGGCAAGGTTTCCGGCGCCGCGCACAACCTGTCCATCTCGCAGTCCTCGGTGACCGAGGCGATCCGCGAACTCGAAAGCGACCTCGGCGTCGAATTGTTCGAGCGCCATCCGCGCGGCCTGAACATCACCCACAAAGGACACCAGTTCCTGCGCCACGCCACAAAAATCCTGGCCGACGTGTCCGACGCGCGCCGCACCCTTTCCGGCGCTCGCGAGGCCACCACCGGCCGGCTGCAGCTCGGCGTCACCTCGCTGGTGGCCGGCTACGTGCTGTCGGACCTGCTGGCACGCTACCGCCGCGCCCACCCGGCCGTCGAGATTTCGGCGATCGAGGACAACGGCGATTATCTCGAGCATCTGCTGGTCGGCGGCAAACTCGACATAGCGGTGATGGTCATCTCCAACCTGCGCGACCGCATGGCGCTGCAGTCGGAAATCCTGGAAGTCTCGGCCTACCGGCTCTGGTTGCCGCTCGGCCATCCGCTGGCCGCTACCGAAATCATCAACGTCGGCGACATTGCCGGCGAACCCTTGATCATGCTGACGGTGGACGAGATCGAGGAGAGCACCGGGAGACTTTTGAACGCGCTCGGCGCGCGTCCGCAAGTGGCGTTCCGCACCCGCTCGGTCGAAGCGGTGCGCAGCCTTGTGGCTACAGGAGCGGGTGTCGCGCTTCTGCCCGACCTGGTCTACCGGCCCTGGTCGCTGGAAGGCGACCGGATCGAATCGCGGGACCTGTCGGGGTCGCTGCCCGTCGTGCAGGTAGGCATGGTGTGGCGGCGCGGCTCCGGCCTGCCGCAAGCGGCGCGCGATTTCATCGGCATAGCCCAGTCCCAGCGCACGATCCGCCAACGCCCGTAATCGGCGAGCAAGACCAAGATCTCGGTATCGATTTTTCCGATACCGCCCTTCTGATAAATGGATTTGCGAAATCGCCGCATTCTGACAATTTGAGGAGGGGTGACGCCGCCGGTCGAGAGCGGCTCCCCGGGAATGGGAGAACCGTCATGAAATCATGTCTCACGTCCTGCACGGCGCTGGCTGTCGCGCTGAGTTTTACCGGACAGGCCGCAGCCCAGATTACGTCGGTCGGCGCGGGCGAAGGACAGGTTAACATCGTGGCCTGGGCCGGCTATATCGAGCGCGGCGAGACCGACAAGAAATTCGACTGGGTGACCAAGTTTGAAGCGGATACAGGCTGCAAGGTCAACGTCAAGACAGCCAACACATCCGACGAAATGGTTGCGCTGATGAATGAGGGCGGCTTCGATCTCGTCACCGCGTCGGGCGACGCATCGTTGCGTCTTATCGCCGGCAAGCGCGTCCAGCCGATCAACATCGACCTGATCAAAAGCTGGTCGACGCTCGACGACCGCCTCAAGGACGCGCCCTGGCATACGGTCGACGGCGTGCATTACGGCGTACCCTACATGTGGGGTCCAAACGTGCTGATGTACAACACCGATGTCTTCAAAGAAGCGCCGAAGAGCTGGAACGTGGTCTTCGAGGAAATGACTCTCGGTGACGGCAAGTCGAACAAGGGTCGCGTGCAGGCCTATGACGGGCCGATCCATGTCGCCGATGCCGCGCTGTACCTGATGACCCACAAGCCGGACCTCGGCATCAAGAGCCCTTACGAGCTCAACGAGGAGCAGTACAAGGCGGCGCTCGAACTCTTGCGCACCCAGAGGACGCTGGTCGGCCGCTACTGGCACGACGCGTTCATCCAGATGGACGATTTCAAGAATGAGGGCGTCGTCGCCTCCGGCTCCTGGCCCTTCCAGGTCAACATCCTGAAGAGCGAAAAGCAACCGGTCGCATCGGTGTTCCCGGACGAAGGCGTCACCGGCTGGGCCGACACCACCATGATGCATGTCGACAGCGCCAACCCCAACTGCTCCTACATGTGGATGGAGCATTCGCTCGCCTCCAATCTGCAGAGCGACCTGTCGGTCTGGTTCGGCGCCAATCCGTCTGTTCCCGCGGCCTGCACCGACAAGCGCGGCATGCAGACGGCCGAGGGCTGCACCACCAACGGCCTCGACAATTTCGAGAAGGTGAAGTTCTGGACGACGCCGACCTCGAAATGCGCCAGCCAGAACGATGCCTGCGTGCCCTACTACCGCTGGGTCTCGGACTATATCGGCGTGATCGGCGGGCGGTGAGCAGGATAGCCAGTCCACATAGCATCGCGCTGCCCCGCACCCTTACCCTGTCCCCGTAAGAACGGAGGTTCGCCAGCGTTGCGGCCATTTCTCCTCTCCCCATTCTTACGGGGAGAGGATGCCGGCAGGCAGGTGAGGGGCAGCGGCAACGGTTGAAGTCCGCGAAAAATCTCGAGCCCGCCGATGACCCCCGCCGTCTCCTTCAAAAAAGTCTCCCGGCATTTCGGCAGCGTCCGCGCCGTCGATACGGTCGACCTCGACATCAGAGCCGGCGAGTTCTTCGCCATGCTCGGTCCGTCGGGCTCGGGCAAGACCACCTGCCTACGCCTGATCGCCGGCTTCGAGCAGCCGACTTCCGGACAGATCGAGATTTTCGGCGCACCCGCCGAAGGCGTCCCGCCTTACCGGCGCAACGTCAACACCGTCTTCCAGGACTATGCGCTGTTTCCGCATTTGAACGTTGCCGACAACGTCGCCTACGGGCTGATGGTCAAGGGCGTCGGCAAGGTGGAGCGCCGGCGCGAGGCCGAAGCGGCGCTCGAGATGGTGAAGCTTCCGGGCTACGGCGCGCGCCGTCCGGGCCAGCTTTCGGGCGGCCAACGCCAGCGTGTGGCGCTCGCCCGCGCGCTGGTCAACCGGCCCAAGGTGCTGCTGCTCGACGAACCGCTCGGCGCGCTGGATCTGAAACTGCGCGAAAACATGCAGGAAGAACTGAAGACGCTGCAAAAGGCGCTCGGCATCACCTTCGTCTTTGTCACGCACGACCAGAGCGAAGCGCTCTCGATGGCCGACCGGATCGCCGTTTTCAACGACGGCAAGATCATGCAGATCGGCACGCCGCAGGAAATCTACGGCAAGCCCAAATCGCGTTTCGTCGCAGATTTTGTCGGCTCTTCCAATGTGCTGCCGCCTGTCTTTTTCGAGCCTATTTACGATCCGGAAACCGCACGCTGGGCCAGCCTGCGTCCAGAGAAGATCAGTTTCGACACCCGGCCAACTTTGGATGGTTTCCGGGGCGAAGTTATCTCACTTGGTTTTCTCGGCGCAACCACGCGGCTGTTGGTAGAGGCAAACGGGGTCAGGTTGCATGTCGCCGTACCGGCGGGTCAGGTTTTGCCCGAACCCGGCGACCAGATTTCTCTCCAATGGTCCGATGAGGATCTTCATCTCCTGGACGACCCGGCATGAACACGCTGGCGATTGCCCCCGCCATCCTGGCCGACCGCGGCGGCATGCTCGGCCATCTGTCCGACGCTTTCTGGCGCAAGCCGAAGCTGCTGCTGTTCCTAATGCTGACGCCGCCGGTGCTATGGCTCGGCATCGTCTATCTCGGCTCGCTGTTTGCGCTTCTGCTCCAAAGCTTCTTCTCGATCGACGAGTATTCCGGCCTGATCACACGCGAATTCACGCTGAAGACCTATGGCGAACTTCTGCTGCCGGCCAACCTCGACATCATCCTGCGCACCGTCGCCATGGCCGCCATGGTCACGCTCGCTTCCGCCGTCATTGCCTTTCCGATCGCCTATTATGCGGCGCGTTATGCGCGCGGCAAATGGAAAGCCCTATTCTATCTCGGCGTGATGCTGCCGCTATGGTCGAGCTATCTGGTGAAAATCTATGCCTGGAAGCTGATCCTCGCCAAGGAAGGGATTTTGACCTGGGCTTTCGAAAAGCTGCATCTGCTCTGGCTGCTGGAAGCATGGCTGTCGCTTCCGGTCGTTGGCGGCAGTTCGCTGTCGGTTTCCTTCACCGGCACCTTCATTGTCTTCGTCTATGTCTGGCTGCCCTTCATGATCCTGCCGGTTCAGGCGGCACTCGAGCGCGTGCCGGCAAACCTCGTCGAGGCATCGTCCGATCTCGGCGCGTCCCCGGCGCAGACTCTTCGCAACGTGCTGCTTCCGCTGGCGCTGCCGGGCATCGTCGCGGGCTCGATCTTCACCTTTTCGCTGACGCTCGGCGACTACATCATCCCGCAGATCATCGGCACCTCGCGCCTGTTCATCGGCCAGGCGGTGTTTGCGCATCAGGGCACTGCCGGCAACATACCGCTTGCCGCCGCCTTCACGGTCGTGCCGATCGTCGTCATGGGCTTTTACCTCTGGGGCGCAAAGCGCATGGGAGCGTTCGATGCGCTCTGATCGCGCGCCTCTCGGCCTGAAGATCGCGGCGGCCGCCGGCCTCGCCTTCCTGCATCTGCCGATCCTGCTGATCTTCGTCTACGCCTTCACCACCGAGGAGAGAAACTATCAGTGGCCGCCGCCGGGTTTTACCACGCAATGGCTGGCCGTCACCTGGAACCGGCCGGATATCTGGAGGGCGTTGAAGCTCTCGGTGCAGGTCGCGTCCATCTCGACGGCCATCGCGCTGCTGCTTGGCACGCTCTGCGCCGCAGCCGTCAGCCAGACCAGATTCTTCGGCCGCGAGGTGATCTCGCTGCTGGTCATCCTGCCGATCGCCTTGCCCGGCATCATCACCGGCATCGCGCTGCGCTCGGCTTTCAACCTTGCCGACATTCCGTTCTCGATGTGGACGATCGTGCTCGGCCACGCCACCTTCTGCGTCGTGGTCGTCTATAACAACGCGGTCGCCCGCTTCCGGCGCGTGTCGGGCTCTCTGGTGGAAGCCTCGATGGATCTCGGCGCGAACGGTTTCCAGACGTTTCGGCATGTCATCCTGCCCAATATCGGCACCGCCATGGTGGCGGGCGGCATGCTTGCCTTCGCGCTGTCGTTCGACGAGGTCATTGTCACCACCTTCACCGCAGGCCAACAGCAGACACTGCCGATCTGGATGCTCGAGGAACTGGTCCGGCCGCGCCAGCGTCCGGTCACCAACGTCGTCGCCATGGTCGTCGTCCTGGTGACGCTCCTGCCCATCCTCGCTGCCTATTACCTCACCCGCGACGGCGACCAGATCGCCGGTTCCGGCAAGTGAAATTTTTGAAAGGAGTAGAGTTCATGCACACCGAAATGCTGATCGGCGCGAAATTCGAGGCGGGAACGGAAACCGCCGAAGCGGTGCTCAATCCAAGGACAGGCGGAAAAATCCTCGATCTGCCCGAGGCGTCGGCGGCCCAGATCGACGCGGCGGTCGCCGCCGCCGAGAAAGCCTTCGTGACGTGGTCGCGCACGACGCCGGCGCAACGCTCGGTCTATCTTCTGAAGATCGCCGAGCGCATCGAGGCCGACGCGCAAGACTTCGCGGCACTCGAGGCGCTGAACTGCGGCAAGCCGATAAACGCCGTGCTCAACGACGAGATTCCGGCGATCGTCGATTGCTACCGTTTCTTCGCCGGCGCGGTTCGCTCCATGCCGGGCGTCGTAGCCGGCGAATATATTTCCGGCCATACATCGATGGTGCGCCGCGACCCGATCGGCATCGTCGCCTCGATCGCTCCCTGGAACTATCCACTGATGATGATGGCCTGGAAGCTGGCGCCCGCCATCGGTGGCGGCAACACGGTCGTCTTCAAGCCTTCGGAACAGACGCCGCTGACGGCGCTAAAACTTGCCAGAATCATGGCGGACATCCTGCCGGAGGGCGTCGTCAACGTCGTGCTCGGCCGTGGCGAAAGTGTCGGCAACGCGTTGATCAATCATCCGAAGGTCAACATGATCTCGATCACCGGCGATGTCGCGACCGGCAAGAAGGTGCTGCAGGCCGCGGCCAAATCGGTCAAGCGCACGCATCTGGAGCTTGGCGGCAAGGCGCCAGTCATCGTCTTCGACGACGCCGACATCGATGCGGTGGTCGCCGGCCTGCGCGCCTTCGGCTACTATAATGCCGGCCAGGACTGCACGGCCGCCTGCCGCATCTATGCCGGCGCCAAAGTCTATGAAAAGCTCGTCGCCGATCTGTCGTCCGCCGTCGCGACGATAAAATACAACCAGCCCGACGATACCGAAAACGAAATCGGGCCGCTGATCTCGAAGCGCCAGCGCGACCGTGTCGCGAGCTTCGTCGAGCGCGCCTCGGAACTGAAGCACATCGAGATCACCACCGGCGGCAGCCAGGGCGACGGCGACGGCTTCTACTACCAGCCGACCGTGGTTGCCGGCGCGCTTCAGGAAGACGAGATCGTGCGCCGCGAAGTCTTTGGACCCGTCGTTTCCGTTACGCGTTTCTCCGATGTCGACGATGCGGTCGCCTGGGCGAACGACAGCGATTACGGCTTGGCTTCGTCGGTCTGGACGAGGGATGTTTCCCGCGCCATCGCCACTGCGGCACGCCTGCAATATGGTTGCACCTGGATCAACACGCATTTCATGCTGACCAACGAAATGCCGCATGGCGGCCTGAAGCAGTCCGGTTACGGCAAGGACATGTCAGTCTACGCGCTGGAGGATTATACGGCGGTTCGCCATGTCATGATCGCGCATGGCTAAGATAGTCCCGAAGCTAACGGGATCAATGTATGCTTAGGGACGTGTTGAATATAATAAAAGTTTGGGCGATTGCGTCTCTCAAAACTTGTTTGGTCGCCCAGCAGGCGCGCATTAGGCTTTTTCCATGAAATGAAATGAATTGCATATTGAAGCTTGGCTTCGGTTTGAACAATTCGGTTCTGGAACAAAGCGTCATCTGCAACATTTAAGCGACGGAATTTGGATCTATCGGTGCATAAATCTCTTGTTACGAGTGAGTCCGCGTTATGCTTAATAAACAAACGAGTGATCTGCCAACAGCTAAACTGCTCCCAGCAAGGCTGACACTCCCAGTAGCAAAGCACTTTACGCCTCGACCCCCTCATATTTCTCCGGTGCTTCGCGGTACCGCGGTTCGATCGTGTAATCTTCCTGCGCGACCGGGAGATGTTTTCGACGAACCTGTGCTGAAGGAACTTCTCGACCTGTTCGCGCACGAACAAGGAGTACTTCGACAAGCAGCCTTAAAGGCAATCGTAAAAGGGTGGTGAACACGACAAATATAATTCTTGCTTTCACTGTTGATCAACGCTTTCCCGCTTCGCGGTTTCGCAAGAATTCATCCGAACGACGATCGCTGTTGTCGCCTTTTGGCAGCTACGTGGTGACGTGACGCCAAGACGGACGCGGGCTGAAAGCTGTTCGATCGATCACTCGAAAATCCGGCCCAAACTCGTTGTAGGCACGATGAAGTGACCGCTGACCACTTCGGAAAGCTAAATCTGTTGACAATTGACAATTTGGTTTTACGATGAATGGGATGGACTGCGCGCCTGAGGATGATGGCGGGTGGCTCTCGAGCGAAATAGTCGTTGCCGCTTGCACCTTGGCCGTCCGGCCAGCTGCAAGCATCAAAAAAAGCGAGCGAACATTGGTTCGCCGATAACAGGAGACGTTCAATATGGCATTCGGTTCGCGTATTCGGGCACCTTTCGCGGTTGCCACCGGCTTTCTCTGCGTGCTGGCAATGCCGGCGATGGCGCAGGATAAAATTCCCTATCCGACGGACGTCGTGACCCTGGTCACCCACTCCAGCCCCGGCGGCGGCAGCGACGTGTTCCTGCGCGACATGGCGCGTTATCTGACCGACATCATCGACGCCGACTTCGTTGTCGAAAACGTCAGCGGCGGCAGCGGCGCAAACGCCATGGCGCATCTGGCCCAGTCTCCAACCGACGGCAGCGTGCTCTATGCGACGACGCCGACCTACATTTTCACTTCGCTCATGAGCGAGCTTTCCGCGAACTATGAGGCGCTCGAGCCCCTGGTCAACGTGTTTTATGATCCGGCCGTCATTTATACGCGCGCCGACGCGCCGTTTCAGAGCCTTGCCGAAGTCATCGAGCACGCCAAGACCAACCGGAGCGCCTGGGGCGCCGCCAATCCCGGATCCCTGGAACGCATCTCGCTTGAGGAGATGAAGCGCAAGACAGGCGTCGACGCCGCGATCGTCACCAGCGAGGGCGGCGGCGAGACCATGATCAACGTCCTCAACGGCACGCTCGACATCGGCATTGGCGAGGTTCAGGAATTGCGCTCGCAGCTTGACGCCAAGCAAATCCGCATCCTCGCCGTCTCGACCGAAGAGCGCATTGCCTCGTTGCCGGATGTGCCGACGCTCAAGGAGTCAGGCGTCGACATGGTCATCAGCAAGTTCCGCGGTCTGGCTGGGCCGAAGGGCCTTTCGACCGAGGCGGTGACGGCTTGGGAGCAAGCGATCCCCCGGCTTCTGGAGAACCCGGAATACAAGGCGGCCTACACCCAATCGAACCTTGTTCCGACATTCATCCCGCATGCCGAATATGTGCCGTTCATGCAGGAGTTCGCGACGCAGCAGAAGGCGTTTCTCACCGAAACCGGCGTGATCCAGTAATCGCGAGCCGAAGGGCGACGCCATGACCAAGGATCTGGGCCTCGGCGTCATCGCCCTCCTGTTTTCGGTGTTCTACATCTCGCAAGCCGCCGGGATTCCGACCAGCGCACTCGGCGACGCGGTCGGAGCCGGCGGCGTTCCGCTGATACTAGGCTGGATCATGGCCGGGGCGGGGGCCATGCTCATCCTTCATGATCTCTGGCTGCGAAGGGCCGGTCTAAACGTCCCGGCGCCTGTCTCGGAGGCTTTTCAGGAGCCGCGCCGGCTCGTCATGATGGGCGGCGGCGTCGTCCTGATCACGATCGTCTATCTCGCGGTCCTGCGCTTTCTCGGCTACATCCCGGCCACCGCGCTGTTCCTCGCCACACTGTTCGTTTACCAGCGCGTTCCCGTCACGGGCGCCATGGCTTTGGTGTCGATCGGCGGGGCGGTCGTGCTGTGGCTGCTCTTCGACGCGTTTCTCGGGATCGATCTTCCCGACGGACTCCTCGCCGGCGTTCTCTGACGAGACGGCCAAAGTTGCAAGAGGGACCGCGGAGTTTCCCCGATGGACGCGCTTATTCAGAGTTTCGGATTGCTGACGACGACGCTGGTCGTGCCGATGGCGATCCTCGGCATGGTCTGGGGCATCTTCGGCGGCGCGCTGCCGGGGCTATCGCCGTCGATCACCATGGCGCTGCTGCTTCCCTTCACCTACACGATGGACCCGATCCCGGCGATCGTGCTCCTGGCGGCGACCTATGTCGGCGCCGAATATGGCGGCTCGGTTCCCGCGATCCTGATCCGCACGCCCGGCACCAACGCGGCCGCGGCGACGCTGATCGACGGCTACGAGATGAAGAAGCAGGGCAAGGCGGGCGAGGCGCTCGGCATCTCGCTCTACGCAAGCTCGATCGGCAATTTCGCCGGCATCATCTGCCTGATCCTGTTCACCGCGCCGCTGTCGCAACTGGCGCTAACCTTCCGCCCGACCACCTATTTCGCCCTCGGAATTCTTGGTCTCAGCGTTATCGCCACCGTCTCGGAAGGCCTTTTGACCAAGGGCGTCATCGCCGCCTTGATCGGCCTGATGATCGCCACCATCGGAACCGACCCGGTGAGCGGCGTGGCGCGGTTCACCTATGGAAATCCGAACCTGCTGACCGGGGTGCCGATCATTCTGGTCATGGTCGGCCTGTTCGCGGTCAGCGAGGTGCTCGAGCAGATTTCGCTGAAAAGTCAGTGGGAGAAGGTGAAGGACGGGGCGTCGCGTTTGCGGATGCCCAACTGGGCGATGCAAAAGAAGATCGCCGTATCCAACGTCATCGGTTCGGGCATCGGCATTTTCTGCGGCATCATGCCGGGCGCCGGCGGAACTGTCGCCTCGTTCATGGCCTACAATGAAGCGCGCCGTTTTTCCAAGACGCCGGAGGAGTTCGGCAAGGGGTCGCCAGAAGGAGTCGCGGCGCCAGAAGCCGCCAACAATGCCGATGCTGGCGTCGGCCTGATCCCGCTGCTCTCGTTCGGCATTCCCGCCTCGAATTCCACCGCAATTCTTCTTGGCGGCTTCCTGATCCACGGTCTGATCCCCGGGCCGGTGCTCTTCGACAAGGACCCGACCATCCTGTACGGCCTGTTCAGCGGGCTGGTCGTCGCCTCGATCGCGCTTATCCCGGCTGCCTATCTCACGCTCTCGGTCTGCATCTGGCTGGTCAACCGGCCGAAACCCTATCTCATGGCCTTCATCCTCGCCCTCGTCTTCAGCGGCGCCTATTCGATCAACGCCAGCCTGTTCGACCTTGGACTGGTGCTGGCGGCCGGCGTGTTCGGCCTCGGCATGCGCTATTTCGGCCTGCCGATGCTGCCGACGATCCTCGGCCTGGTGCTTGGCTACATGATCGAGGCGAACTATCGGCGCTCGCTGGTCATTTCCGGCGGCGACCATGCGATTTTCCTCGAGGACAAGATCGCGGTCGTCTTCCTCGTCCTGTCGGTCATCTTTCTCGGTATTTCGCTCGTCCAGGAGTTCCGCACGCGCCGCACCATCAAGACGGACGGCGGGGGATAGACTCTTTTCGATGCCGCCTCTTTTCCACTGCAGCGTATGGAGACTATGAATGCCTGAAGCGACGCTCTCCGAGCGATTGGCCGAATGGGGCGCAGCGCTTGCCCCAAGCGATATTCCGGCGGCGATGGCTGCCAAGACCGAGGCGATCCTCGTCGATGTCGTCGGCCTCTGCCTCGCCGCGCGCCGGACGG
>JBGTLX010000741.1:0-6152 GCA_041743855.1 Rhizobiaceae bacterium
GATCAGGACATAGATCTCCCATATCTCGGTCACAAAGGGCAGAGCCAGGGCCACTGCCGCTCGGATCACATCGAGCGAAACGAGCATCGTCCGGCGCGGCAGCCGCTCAGCAAACGCGGCCGCGATCGGCGCCACCCCGACATAGGCGATCATCTTGATGGCGAGCGCGGTGCCGAGCACCGCTCCGGCGTCCTCGCCGGCGAGTTCGAAGGCAAGGAGTCCCAGCGCGACGGTCAGCAGCCCGGTGCCGAGCAGCGCGATCACCTGCGCGGCAAACAGATGGCGGTAGGTGCGGTTCGTGAGGACGGCCAGCATCAGAGGTACTTTGCAATTTCCCTGAACTCGTCGACCGAACCGTGCTTTTCCAGCGGCAGGGGTCCGATCGTCTCTTCAAGGCAGTGGTCGAGGTAATCGTGGATCAGCGTGCGCTTAGCCTGCGCCACCGCCTTTCCGACCGCATGAAGCTGCTGGGCGATGTTGACGCAGGGCTTGCCGCCCTCGATCATCGCAACGACGCTGCGCAGGTGCCCCTCCGCGCGCTTGAGGCGCTTGACGATGTCGGGATGGGAAGTATGGTTAGGGCCGGGCATGAAAGTGTCCTATCCTTCCCCTAGTGATATGGTCAAACTATATCCGTGTTGCGCCAGCGGGCCAGTGGTGGGCGCTCTCACACTCGCTCAGCAGGCTGCCATAATGCGGTTTTCAAATACGCACCTAGCGTAGCCGCCCGCACCACCATGAGGATGATCAGCGCCAGCCACAGACCATGATTGCCCCACAGCCCTTGCAGCACATAGGCAGCGCCAAGGAAGAAGAGCGTGGAAATGAACATGCTGTTGCGTAGCTCGCGCGTCTTCAGTGCACCGATGAAAATACCGTCGAGAATGAAGCCGGGAAAGGAAATCATTGGCAGCGCGACGACATAGGGCATGAATTCGGCGGCGATGGCGCGCACCTCCGCCTGGTCCGTGAGCATGGAGACGATCGCATTGCCTCCCATCGCATAGCCGATCGAGACGAGCACGGAAATCGCCGCGGACCACAGCGTCGCGGCCTTGATGACCTTGCCGAGCGCTGCCCTGTTGCGTGCGCCGATGACCGACCCGACCAGCGTTTCGGTGGCATGGGCGAAGCCGTCGAGGCCATAGGCCATGAAACTGTGAAGGTTGAGCAGCACTGCGTTGGCCGCAAGAATGGCGTCGCCCTCCGCCGCGCCGGCTCGGGCAAACCAGCCGAAGGCGACGAGCAGGAAGAAGCTGCGCAAAAAGATGTCGCGGTTGACAGCGAAGAGCTGGCGCAGCGCGCCGCCGCCGGCGATATCGCGCCAGTTGACGCCTGCGACCCGCGCAAAGGGCTTGATGTAGGCGAGACCGACGGCCAGAGCGACCCACTCGGCGATCACCGTACCCATGCCGATGCCGGTCACCCCCCAATCAAGGCCGACAGCCAGGACCAGGGTCGCACCGAGGTTGAGCACATTCATGCCGATTTGCAGGGCGAGCGAGAGAACGACCCTCTGCGTTCCCAGCAGATAACCCAGCACCACGAAATTGCCGAGCGCGGCGGGTGCGGACCAGATGCGGGCAGAGGAAAAGGCGACGGCGGATTCCTGCACAGCCGGGCTGCCGCCGAGCAAGGTCATGCAAAGGGTGATGATCGGCCATTGCAGGATGACGATCGCGAAACCGCATGTGCCGGCGACCAGCAAGGCGCGCAGCACATGCTTTCGCATCAGAACCGGGTCATTGGCGCCGTATGCTTGCGCCACCAGGCCGGTGGTCGCCATGCGCAGGAAGCCGAAACCCCAGAACAGGAAATTGAACAGGACGCCGCCCAGCGCCACGCCGCCGAGATAATGTGGACCGTCGAGGTGGCCGGCGACCGCTGTGTCGACCAGCGCCAGCATCGGCTGCGCGAGGTTGGCCAGGATGATCGGCACCGCCAGGACGAGGACCCGGCGGTTCCAGTTCTCCCGGCCGGTTATTTCTCCGGCCAAATTCATGTTCGGCTGCCGGCCATTCAGGCTGCCGCGCCGCCGTAGCCGTCGCGAGAGAGGGCAGTCAGTTGGTCAAGCGAGAGCCTGTCGAGATCGAGCGCATCGAGAAGATCGTTCTCCGCAAAAAAGTCGCGGCCGTAAAGGGCAGAGAAGATTTTCACGCCCGATTCATGAAGCTCCGCCGGCCGCCCGGCGAGCCGCCCGAGCTTCACCGTCATGGCGAGCCCGAAGGGGACGTCCTCCAGAACGTACCGGCTGTCCGCGGTCTCTGGCCCGGCGCCGCCATTGCCCTGTTCGTGCATTTCCTGGTTCATCTGAGAGATGGAACTTATCGGCACATGGAAAGACAGGTGGAAGTGCTGGAAGATCGTGCGCACGTCGAGCCCCAGCGCGCTCGCAATAGCGAGGCGCTCCCGGTCGAGTTCTTCGAGCAGCCTGCCGACCTTGGGCGTCACGTTCTGACCCTGGCTCCAGGTCTCTCCCCGCTCCATACGGGTCAGGTTGCATAGCGCGATCCCCATATGGTTCTGCGGATTGAGGTTGCTGAGCGCGATGGCCAAAAGGCTGTGTCGGTCGACGAAGCGGTCGCCGAACAGCGCCTGGCACAGCGCCAGCCCGTCTTCGCTAAGCGAGGCGGGCACCGTGGCGATGTCGACCTTCTTTCGCACCGTCGAAACATTGACCGAGGCGGGACCCTTCTGACGCCCGGCGACGACCGTCGTGCTCCAGGCGATGATCGGCGTCAAGACGCCGCGCCGCGCCAGTTCGCGCGACAGATAAAGCGCGCCGAAGGAAGCGTGCGACGAGATCACCACCGCCTGTCCGGCCCTGATGAAGGGCGAGATCGCGTCAAAAGCAAATTTATGACCGTAGGCCGGCAAGGCGATGACGAGCGCTTCGGACCATGCTGTCAGCGCCTCCGCGCTTGCCGCCGCCTTGGGGTGAAACGCCCCGTCGATCGCGCCCGTCGCGATCAGCGGGTTGCCTTCGGCCAGCGCCTTCGTCCGCTCGCCGGAAGGCGACCAAAGCATCGCCTCGTGCCCCATCTCCTCCAACTGGCACGCCGTTCCGAAGGCAATCGATCCGGCCCCGACTATTCCTACGCGCATTCATTTTCCCCGTTCGGATCGGTCGGTCTCATTGCCGGCAGCATGGCCCGGACATCATCTGGCTTGCTTCGCCGGTCGCCGCGCAGGAACGCCCGGTTCCTTGAGGAAAGCCGACGCGACGACGAGGAACGCCTTCGCGCCGCCTTTGCCGCCGCTCACCAGGCTGTGCTCGACGTCTGCCGCATAACGCGCTGTCTCGCCGGCTTGAATGATGGTTTCGGAACCGCCACTGCGCACGATGATCTCGCCTTCCGTACAGTGCATGTGCTCGGTCGTGCCAGCGGCGTGGGGATCGCTGACCAGGCGCCCGCCTGGCTCAAAGCGCAGCAGATACCATTCCAAGATCGACACCATCGATGCCGGCGAAAGAATCTGCAGGGCGCAACTGCCGTCGGCGCTGCGCATGGTCGGCGTCGAATGCTCGCTCTGATAATCAATCGGCAGCGTCTCTTCGCTCGCCCCGTTGACCAGGCTGTTGAGGTCGATGTCGAGCGCGCGTGTCAGGTGCCAGAGCGTTCCATAGGTGGGATTGGCATCGCCGCGTTCGATCTCGGAAAGCATCGAGCGCGAAACGCCCGACGATGTCGCGAGTTCAGTCAGAGTCAGCCCCTGCGTCTTGCGATAGGCCTGCAGACGCGGACCGATGGCGGGTGGCTGTTTCGCGTCCATCGTCCCCTCCCCGGCCGTCACGCCTCGACCGGTTCGCCCAGCGTATGCATGAGCCGGTTGGCCCAGCCGAACAGCGATGCCGAGAGGATGAGGTCGAGTATTTCCTCCTCGTCGAGCCCGGCGCGCCTGAGCGTCGACACATCCTCCTCGGTGGCTGCGGGAGGGCATTGCGAGAGCTTCGCCGCAAAGCGCAGAATCGCCGACAGCCGCGGATTGAGCTCGGCATCGACGCCATCGGCGAATATCCTGGCGATCGCTGCCTCGTCCCTGGCAAGCTGGTTATAGCGGCTGGCGTGGACGGCAGCGCAGTAGATGCAGCGGTTGACGATCGATGCGCCGACGGCGCCGAGCTCGCGCTCGGCTCGCGACAGCCCTCCGCGATTGTACATGATGCCGTTGAACAGCGGCGAACGGGGTTTTAGCGTCTCGACATCATGGGCAAGCACCAGCAGATAGTCGGAAACTTGCCGGTTGGACGGCGTCACCTTGAGCGCATCGAGCTGGGCCGTGCTGGCCTGGTCGATGTCGACCGGGGTAACGTACGGCTTCCAGTGCGGAACCACGGTGGTGAATTCGTGGACGACCTTGCTCATGACGCCGCCCGCATGAGCTTCAGCCCGACGACAACCCGGATCTGATAGGTGACGAAGGCGACCAGTTCCGATAGCCTGACGATGTCGGGATCGGAGACGCCAGCCTCGCCAAGCAGCCCGATATCGCTGCCGGTCGCCGATTTCGGATCGCAGGCGATCAGGTCCGCATGTCTGATCAATGCCCTTGTGCGACGATCCTCGCCGCTGAGGTCGAGCTCCGCGACACGTCTTTCGGCCTCGCTCGCGCCGGCTCGGTCGAGAACAGCACGGAAATGGCGTTCGATATCCGCATTCTCAGCAAGCCGCGCGATGCGGCAGGCGAGCGCGGCGCGCATCCCATACGGCAGGCCACCGGGGTCGCCTGGCGTGATCGCGGCGTCATGCGTTGTCTGCGTCAGCTCGAATATATCGGCTCGCTTCGCCACCGCCGCGGCAAGCGGGCTGCCCGGCTCGATGCCCACCAGTTCAAGCACCACATCGTTCATGCCGCGCCTCTCCTCTCCGACCGCATGCGATCGGCGCTGTCGTCCGGCAGTTCGCTCGCAGTCCATTCGTCACCGCGCAGTTCCGGCGTGTCGTACGCTTGAAGCTGCCGCCAGTGTTGCTCGATATCTTCGGCATAGAACCTGGCCGCCAGTTCGCGCGCCAGCCAGCTCGCCCCTTCGCTGATGCCCGGTATGTCGCCGCTCGTCTTGCCGAGGCTGACGCTGGCGCCATAGTTGAAGCAGTGGATGCGGGAAAGCCAGGGGGCCTCGCCCTCGATCCGCTCCAGGAAGCTGAAATCCTTGGCGAGGTACGGGTAAAGGCCAAGCTGCGCGTCCTCCTGTTCGGCCGGCGGCTGGTAGCGATCACGCCACAGCGCGATCCTGTCGGCGTAAGGCTCGAGTTCCTTGCGCGCCAGCGGCTCGACGACAAAGCCGGTGCCAAGGATGACGAAGTCGGTGCTGAGCCGCTTGCCGCCCGAAAAGTTGATCATCACCTCGCCGTCGATCAGTTCCGCCCGCTCGATTGCGGCGTCGAAATGGAAGTGCGCATTCACATGTCTGGAGACCCTCAGTGTCGAGCCCCGCGGCGCCGGCGTCTGCGTCCGCGCCGAATACTGCATGAAGCGCCAGCGCCAGGCGTCGCCGAGTTCCGGAAACCCCGCCGTAAAGCCGTAGGAGCCGACGCCCATCAATTTGTTGACGGTCGGCATCTGGCTGCGCCGGGCGAGTTGGCGGACTTCGGCAGCACCCGCTTCCAGCGCCTCCGCCGCATTGTCGACGGCGGACGCGCCGACACCCACGACGACGACCCGCTTGCCCCGCAGGGCCGCAAAATCGATCCTCTCGGAGGAATGCGCCCAATGGCACTTCGGCAAAGCGGCGGCGAAACCCGGGATGTTGGGGTGGCCGGTTCCGTCGCGCCCGGTCGCCATGACCACACGCCGCGTCAGCACGCTCTCCTCGCGTCGCCCGGCGCCGGCAAGCGTCAGCCGCAGGAGATCGCCCTCTGGCGCGATACGCTGCACCTCGACTTCATTCTCTACCGGCAAATCGAGCACGCGCCGATACCAGCGAAGGTAGTCCATCCACATCGGCCGCGGAATCTTGTCGAGCGCCGCCCATTCCGCCTCGCCGAACTGCGCCGTGAACCAGGCGCGGAACGTCAGCGACGCCATGCCATATGCCGGTCCGGTCAGTTGCTTGGGCGAACGCAGCGTCTCCATCCGCGCGTAGGTAGCCCATGGGCCTTCGAACCCGGCCGGGCTGCGATCGAAAATCCGGATGTTGCCAATGCCGGCGC
>JBGTLX010000742.1:0-2169 GCA_041743855.1 Rhizobiaceae bacterium
AGTTGTCCATGGCGCGAAGCGCACCACGTCGAATGAATCCGGCGTCACCAAGCAGCCGCCGCGGATCCGGCTGCGCCGGTCCGCCGGAGGCGCCCCCTGGGGGGAGCGCCGAAGGCGCTACGGGGGGATTCATCTCAAAGCACTTCAGGGGCGAGCGACACGATCTTCATGAAGCGCTCGGTGCGCAGCTCGCGCGTTACCGGACCGAAGATACGCGTGCCGATCGGCTCGAGCTTGGCGTTGAGCAGCACCGCGGCGTTGCCGTCGAATTTGATCAATGAGCCATCCGCGCGGCGCACACCCTTCGAGGTCCGCACGACGACCGCGCTGTAGACCTCACCCTTCTTGACGCGACCGCGCGGCGCGGCCTCCTTGATGCTGACCTTGATGACGTCGCCGATGCCGGCGTAGCGACGCTTCGAGCCGCCGAGCACCTTGATGCACATGACGGATTTCGCGCCCGTGTTGTCGGCGACGTCGAGCCGCGATTGCATTTGAATCATTCAATCCCCAACTTGTCCCGCCACGGCGAAAGCGCGTCGCGGTCAGTCTTGGGCCCGTGGCCGACACAACGTTGCCGAAGTGACGGCGACTCTGGGCGAATCCGGAGGACGCTGCCAAAAACAACGTCGATTCCCGGCGAAGCTGCGGATTATGCCGGGCGCCGACAAACGCTGTCAACGCAGGGGCAATCCCAGTCTACTAGGCGAGGATTTGCTTTGCCTGCTTGAGCAGCATGTCCGCGCCGCTGACTTCGAACTTGCCCGGCGCCTCGATGTTCAGGCTCTTCACGACGCCGTCGACGACCAGCATCGAATAGCGCTGCGAGCGAACGCCCATGCCCGTCGCGCTGAGGTCTCGCGTCAGACCGGTCGCCTTCGAGAAGTCGGCGTTGCCGTCGGCCATCATGCGCACCTTGCCGGCCGTCTTCTGGTCGCGGCCCCAGGCGCCCATCACATGCGCGTCGTTGACCGACACGCACCAGATCTCGGCGATGCCGGCGGCCTGCAGCGCGTCGGCTTGTGCGACGAAGCCTGGCACATGCTTGGCCGAGCAGGTCGGCGTAAAGGCGCCGGGCAGCGCAAAGATGGCGATCGCCTTGCCGGCGCTTTCCTTCTGGACGTCGAAGCTGTTCGGACCGATCGAGCAGCCCTCACCCTCAACCTCGAGATACTCCTGCAACGTGCCGGGCGGCAGCTTGTCTCCTATCTTCAGCATCAAGATCTCCTGCGTTCAATAAGTCGATACGGCTCGGCGCCAGTATTCCAGCGTCGGCTGCCGTCCGCGCGATGGGTGAACAATCGCCCCGATCGCAACGCAGTGTTAGACCGCGCGCGCCTTTTCTACCAGGCGCGTCACGACCCATGATTTGGTCTTCGAGATCGGTCGCGTTTCGGCGATCTCTACGGTGTCGCCCATCTTGTATTCGCCGTTCTCGTCGTGCGCGTGGTACTTGCTCGAGCGCGCCACGATCTTGCCGTACAGCTCGTGCTTGGTGCGGCGCTCGACGAGCACGGTGATCGTCTTCGCGCGCTTGTCGCTGACCACCTTGCCGATCAGCGTGCGCGTGTTCTTCGTCGTCGGTACTTCGGCCGGCGTCATTTCGCAGCTCCCTTTTTCTTCTCGGCGAGGACCGTCTTCGCACGTGCGATGTCGCGGCGCGTATTGCCGAGCGTCGAATGATTGGTCAGTTGCTGTGTGGCCTTTTGCATGCGCAGGCCGAAATGCGCCTTCAGCAGCTCGGACAATTCCTTCTCGAGGCCGGCAACGTCCTTGTTGCGCAGTTCGGATGCTTTCATGCTTATCTCCGTGGCGGCTCAGGCGCCGACCTGGCGTGAGACGAAAATCGTGCGCAGCGGCAACTTCGCCGAGGCCAGCAGGAACGCCTCACGCGCGAGCTCTTCGGGCACGCCGTTGATCTCGTAGAGCACCTTGCCAGGCTGGATCTCGGCAACGTAGTACTCCGGGTTGCCCTTGCCGTTGCCCATGCGCACCTCGGCAGGCTTTTGCGACACGGGCTTGTCCGGAAAGATGCGGATCCAGATGCGTCCGCCGCGCTTCACGTGACGCGAGATGGCGCGGCGCGCGGCCTCGATCTGGCGCGCCGTGAGGCGTCCGCGCTCGGTCGCCTTCAGGCCGAAGTCGCCGAACGAGACGTTGGCGCCGCGC
>JBGTLX010000743.1:0-2634 GCA_041743855.1 Rhizobiaceae bacterium
TGCGGCCCGACGGTCTATGATTTCGCCCATATCGGCAATGCGCGGCCGGTCATCGTCTTCGACGTGCTGTTCCGGCTGCTGCGCCATCTCCATGGCGAGGACCATGTCACCTATGTCCGCAACATCACCGATGTCGACGACAAGATCAACGCGCGGGCGCTGCGCGATTTTCCCGATCTGCCGCTCAACGAGGCGATCCGGAAAGTCACCGAAAAAACCGCCAACCAGTTCCATGCCGATGTGAAGGCGCTGGGCTGCCTTGAGCCGACGCATGAGCCGCGCGCCACCGACTTCGTGCTGCCGCGGCCGGACGGCAAGGCCGACATGGTGACGTTGATTCAACGCCTGATCGAACGCGGCCATGCCTATGAAGCGCAAGGCGAAGTTTTGTTCGACACCTCGTCCATGGCGGATTATGGCCAGCTGTCAAAGCGCAATCTCGACGAGCAGCAGGCAGGCGCGCGCGTGGCCGTCGAGGCGCACAAGAAGAACCCGCAGGATTTTGTGCTGTGGAAACAATCCTCGGCCGACGAGCCGGGGTGGGACGCAGATTTCACCGTTGCCGGCCGCACAGTCGCGATCCGGGGCCGCCCCGGCTGGCACATCGAATGCTCGGCGATGTCGGCCGCCTATCTCGGCGAGGTCTTCGATATCCATGGCGGCGGGCTGGACCTCATCTTCCCGCACCACGAGAACGAGATCGCCCAATCGCGCTGCGCCTTTGGCGCCGACGTCATGGCCAATATCTGGATGCACAATGGATTCCTGCAGGTCGAGGGCAAGAAGATGTCCAAGAGCGACGGGAATTTCGTGACGATCAACGATCTGCTGGAGACGGAGAAGTTTGGCGGGCGCAAATGGCCGGGCGAGGTGCTGCGGCTGGCGATGCTCATGACGCATTATCGGCAACCGATTGATTTTAGTGTGAAGCGGTTGGAGGAAGCGGAGAGAACCTTGGACCGTTGGTCAGCGGCTCTTATCGAAACATCAGATGCCGCTATTCCGGGTCAGTTTTTTGGATCTCCGTCGGCCAGTTTTGCAATGGCTGAGCCGCTCATGGACGATCTAAATTGCTCTTTGGCTATCGCACATCTCAATCAGTGGTCAGGTGATCGAGCCACAAGAAATGAAAATTGGCTATCAGAATTTCGCTGGGGACTAGAAATTCTAGGGTTTAATCCCGAAAGAATGTCAATAAAAAGGTACACTGAAGAAACACTTAATTCTTATAGAGATATGAAAATAATTACGGAGGGTATAAAAGGTATTATTTATGATCTTGTGAAAGAAGGGAGCTACTCGGATGTTGTTGAAGTTGTAGGAGATAACGAAGATTTAAGCGAGATAGCAAAAGAGAGCGCAATTGACCGGATCATCGAAGTTCGAATGAACTTAATAGGTGAGAAAAGATGGGCCGAGGCCGACCGCATCCGCGACGAGCTACTGGCGCAGGGTATCCAGTTGAAGGATGGAAAAGACCCCGTCACCGGCGAGCGCTTGACCACCTGGGAGGTAAAAAGATGATCGACCACGCAGGCATTAACGTCGCCGACTGGAATCGCGCCAAGGCGTTTTACGATGCGGCCATGGCGCCGCTCGGCGCGAAGCTGCTGATGATGGTTCCGATCGAGCACACCGGCGGCGTGCATGTTGGCGGCTACGGCCGCGACAAACCCGACTTCTGGCTGCACGAGAAAGCCGAGACGGGCCCGGGCCGCCACTATGCGTTTTCCGCGCGGAGCCGGGCCGAGGTCGACGCCTTCCACAAGGCGGCACTGGCTGCCGGCGGCAGAGACAATGGCGCGCCTGGCCCGCGCCCGCACTATCATCCGGGCTACTACGGCGCTTTCGTGCTCGATCCCGACGGCAACAATGTCGAGGCCGTGTGCCATGCGCCGGAAGGGTCGGCCGCATGAGCCTCGACAACAGGCCGGTCTTTTCGGGCGGCTGCCAGTGCGGCGCGGTGCGCTTTCGCGTCGAAGGCGCGCTCGGCGACCCCTCGGTCTGTCATTGCCGCATGTGCCAGAAGGCGTCCGGCAATTTTTACGCGGCGCTGGTTTCGGTGCGCGGCGCGAAGCTCGACTGGACGCGCGGGGAGCGCAAGACATTTCGCTCGTCCAATTATGGTTCTCGCGGATTTTGCGGCGAGTGCGGCACGCCGCTGACCTATGAGGCGCCAGACGGGTTGGCGCTGGCGATCGGCGCGTTCGACGATCCTTCATTGCTTGCGCCGCAAATCCAGTGGGGCGTCGAGGCCAAGCTGCCCTATGTCGACCATATCCCCGAATTGCCTGGCAAGGAGACGATGGCCGACGACAACGCCTCCGGGTTTCTCGCCGATCTGATCTCCTACCAGCATCCCGATTTCGACACCGAACAATGGCCCGAAAGCAAATCATGACGACTGAACTGCGCATATTCTATCCCGAGATCGAACCGTTCGAGACCGGCATGCTCGAGGTCGGCGACGGCCACACCATCTATTGGGAGCGGGTCGGCACCAAGGGGGGGAAGCCTGCCGTCTTCCTGCATGGTGGACCGGGCGGCGGCTCGTCGCCCAAGCAGAGGCGGGTATTCGACCCAAAACTTTACGACGTGATCCTGTTCGACCAGCGCGGCTGCGGAAAATCCACG
>JBGTLX010000744.1:0-2964 GCA_041743855.1 Rhizobiaceae bacterium
GGATCGTCCGCAGATGCCACGGCCATCGCCATGCAGCGCGGCGGCCAGGCGGCGGATGTCTGGGTGGTCAGCGGCAAGCCGGTGGAATACGAAACGCTGCTTCCCGACGAGAGCGACGGTTTCAAGCGCAACCTGCCGGGCAGCCTGCCCTCCCGCGCCGCCGAAAACCTTTTGTGGCTCGGCCGCTATATCGAGCGGGCGGAAGACACGGTGCGAACCTTACGCGCCTATCACGTGCGTCTGGCCGAGACGTCCGATCCGGACATGCCGCTGCTTGCCGACATCCGCGACTATCTCGAACCGTTCAGCATCGACGCCGAGGCCGCCATTCCGACAGGCCTGATCGAAACGCTCGACAGCGCCGTCTTCAGCGCCGGCCGGATTCGCGACCGCTTCTCGCCGGACGGATGGCTGGCTCTGCGCGACGTGTCGAAGACGATCCACACTTTCGCGAAAACCGTCGCGCCCGGCGACGACGCCACCCGCGCCATGACGGTGATCCTGCGCAAGATCGCCGGCTTCTCCGGCCTGCTGCACGAAAACATGTATCGTTTTACCGGCTGGCGTTTTCTGGAGATCGGCCGGCGGATCGAACGCGCCATCCAGATCGCCGGATCGCTGGCCTGGCTGACGCGCGACGACGCGCCCGACGGCGCGCTCGACATGATGCTTGAGATCGGCGACAGCGTGCTCACCCACCGCCGGCAATATGCCGCGCGCGCCGGACGTCAGAGCCTGGTCGACCTGCTGGCGCTCGATCCGCTGAACCCGCGCTCCGTGCTGTTCCAACTCGAGCGGCTGAAGGAGGAAATCGGCCTGCTGCCCGACACCGGCCAGGGCGGGCATCTGTCGCCCGCCGCCAAGGAGGTGCTGCGCCTGCATACCGCACTCGCCACCGACGATCCGGCGGATCTCACCCCCGACGCGCTGATCGCGCTTTCAGGCGAAATCGGCGGGCTCTACAGCAGCATTTCTAAAGCGTACTTCAGTTAGATGTTGTTTCGAGCCATGTTTGCAGTTCTTCAAAAAGCGTATTTTCAGCATCTTGGTTGTCAGTTCTGATGACGCAATATGACATCAAACTGACCCTACACTACGACTACACGGGAGCCGTGGGCCGGGGTCGCCACCAGATTCGCGTCACGCCGTTGACGCTTCCCGGCATCCAGCGTGTCGTCGCATCGTCGCTCTCCTTTGCGCCGGAACCGACCGAGCGCTCCGACTTTGTCGATTTCTTCGGCAACGGCGTCGCCTCCATCTCCTACCGCAATCCGCACGACGCGCTCGACGTGAGGATGTCGGCGCGGGTCAACGTGTCGAGGCCGGAGCCTAAATTCGACGTGTCGCCTACGATCGCCGGACTGCGCGCCGAACTTGCCGCGGTGCGATCGATGGCGCCGGAAGCGCCGCATCATTTTCTTGGCCCCACCGATTATGCGGGCATCGAAACCGCGATCACCGAGTATGCGGGCCTCGCCGCTGCCGGCTCGGCAATCGCCGTCGCGGGCGACCTTTGCAACCGCATCCACGCGGATTTCACCTATGACGGCGAAGCGACCACGGTCAGGACGCGCGCGACGGATTCCTTCGCCCTGAAGCGCGGCGTCTGCCAGGATTTTTCGCATGTCATGATCGCGGGCCTAAGAGGCATAGGCATTCCGGCGGGTTATGTCAGCGGCTTTCTGCGCACCATCCCGCCCCCCGGCAAGGTGCGGCTTGAGGGGGCGGACGCCATGCACGCCTGGGTCCGGGTCTGGTGCGGGCGCGAGGCGGGCTGGCAGGAATTCGATCCGACCAACCGCATGCGCGCCGGCAACGATCACATCGTCGTCGGCTACGGCCGCGATTATGGCGACGTCGCGCCCATCGTCGGCGTTTTGAAGAGCACCGGCGGCCAGGAGGGCGAACAGTCGGTCGACGTCATTCCGCTGCCCTAAGACAGGGCCTGCGCGTGTTGGGCCATCTTGCCGCATCGCATGCGGGTTTGCCGCGGTCTTGCGGAATGCTAATCCTGCCGGACGCCACCATACACCCGCATCGGAGTTCCATCTTGCATTTTCGCGCCATGACCGAGCGCTTCGGCGCAATCTTCGCCGCCGCGTTGCTTTTCGTGACCATCCCCGTCTGGGCGCAAGAGTTCAAGCTCGGCGACCTCGCCATCGAGCATCCCTGGTCGCGGGAAACGCCCGCCGGCGCCAAGGTCGCGGCCGGCTACCTGATCATCAAGAACGGCTCGGCAATGCCCGACCGGCTTGTCTCGGCAACCGCCGATATTGCGGGCAAGGTCGAATTTCACGAGATGCGCGTCACCGACGGCGTCATGAGCATGCGCCAACTCGACGGCGGCGTGGAAATCCCCGCGAACGGCGAGGCGCGGTTTGAGCCGGGCGGCTATCATCTGATGTTCAAGGATCTGAAACGCCGCACGGTCAAGGGCGATAAAATCGCCGGGACGCTGACCTTCGAGAAGGCCGGCACGGTCGCCGTCGAATTCGCGGTCGATGCGATGGGCGGCGACGACCACGGCAACCACGGCGGCTAACCCGCCTATGCTTCAGTCAGCAATCGCGGCGTCGCCGCGACCAGCGCCTTGGCCGTCGCCGATTTCGGCGACGCGATCACGTGGCGCGCGCTGTTGGTTTCAACGATTTTGCCGGCGTCCAGGATCGCCACGCGATGCGCCATGGCGCGCACCACGCCGAGATCGTGCGAGATGAACAGATAGGCAAGGTTCTCGTCGCGCTGCAGGTCGAGCAACAATTCCAGGATCTGCGCGCGCACCGAAACGTCGAGGGCCGACACCGCCTCGTCCAGCACGATCAGCGACGGTTTTGTCGCGATGGCGCGCGCAATAGCCACGCGCTGACGCTGGCCGCCGGAAATCTCGTGGATGGCGCGCCGCGCCAGATCGGACGACAGGCCGACCCGTTCCAACAACGCATCGATCTTGCGCGGCCGCTCCGC
>JBGTLX010000745.1:0-5544 GCA_041743855.1 Rhizobiaceae bacterium
CCGCGAGTACGCCGGCCAGAACCATGGTGCCTGGGACGACCCAGAAGGCGTCGGTCAAATCGCTGAGCAGCTTCTGAATGCGCGAGCGCAAGTGTCGTTACCTGGGGTGCGTGCAGCCTGCGCGTACGTATACCCGATCCGACTCCACAACCAGCGCTTCCGCAACGCGACGACAATAAAGCTGTGCTGCCCTTAAGCGGCTCTACCGGTCCGATAGTCGGACTCAAATCAATCAGGCTGTACTCACCGAATCACCTGACGACGCGTTCGACTAGCGCGCGCAGACTCAAACCCTGAACGACTATGGTGAAGAGGACGACGGCATACGTTGCGGCGAGGATCACAGATTTCTCCGCGACCTCCGGCAGGGAAAGCGCAAGCGCGATGGATATACCCCCCCGCAACCCGCCCCAAGTTAGAACCGGGATCGTCCCCCGCACAAAAGCATGGATCGGGCTCAAAGCGAGCACGGGTATCGAGACAGCAAGCAGGCGGGCGAAGAGGACGAGGGGTACTGCAGATGCCGCCAGCCAGCCGTAGGTCAGGTCGAGGCGCAGGACCAACACTTCGAGGCCGATGAGAAGGAAAAGCACCGAGCTGAGGATCTCGTCTATGAGTGTCCAAAAGCCAAAGAGATAGCGCTGCGTCTCATCACTGAGCGCGTCACGCGGACCACGATTGCCGATCAGAAGTCCCGCGACGACCATGGCTATCGGACCGCTCATGTGCAGTCTGGCGGCGAGTGCGTAAGTGCCGGTCACCAGCGCAAGCGAGATCAGGACCTCGATTGGGTAGTCGTCGATCGCTCGCATTGCACGATAGGCGAGATAACCAGCCATCAGGCCAAGCACAGCGCCCCCCAGCGCCTCAATTAAGAAAACACCGCCAGTATGCAGCAGGTCGATATCGCCAGCCTTTGCGCCCGCTGCGGCGGCCACCAGCACTGTAAAGATCACCACCCCGACGCCGTCGTTGAAGAGCGACTCGCCGGTCATGTCGATCTCCAGCGTCCCGGGCACATCAACCGCTTTCAATGTCGAGAGAACGGCCAGTGGATCAGTCGGACTGATGAGGGCGCCGAACACCAGAGCCCACGCGAGGGGCAATGGAATGCCGAAAGCTCCCGCCGCCAGCCAGAAACCAATGCCGACGATCGCGGTCGAGATCATGGTGCCCACGGTCGCCATCGAGCCGACCGCCCACGCGCGATCGCGAAGTATCGCGAGGTCCACATGCAATGCGCCCGCAAAAAGCAGGAAAGCCAAAATGCCGTTGAGAACGGTGGCCTGAAAATCGATCTGCCGGATGATCCCCGCGAGGTCCTCGTAGAGGAGGACATGGGGGATCGCCAGTTCGACTCCGATGAGCACCAGCGAGGCACCAAGTCCCATGACGAGGAGACCGATCGAGTGAGGCAGCCGGATAAAGCGATGATTTATCCAGGCGAACGCTGCGGTCAGCACAAGAAGGATTGCAATCAGGTCGAAGGCGGAGAGCATGGCGATCTAGTCCAACGACTGGCGTTTCACGGAGGCGGCTCGAAGGCAGGCTGAATCCCTGCATAGCATCTTAAGAGCAAAGGCGACTGGGATGCCGTATCATTCCACTCGGCGAACCGTTTTCCGGGCGGTCTGACCGTAAGAAGAGGTGCTGACGATGCGCTCTATTCTGAGAACTATCTGGCGAACCGGTATGTAGGAAACCTTGTGACAGGTTCACTCGTATTGCTCCCGCTCGTCCTCACCATTTTGATTATAGGTTGGATGGTCGGCGCCGTTGCTGCGGTGATGGGACCCGGCACATGGTTCGGTGATCTTTTGACCAGCGGGGGCGAAGCCTTTGTTGGTCCGAAACGCGAGTTGATCGCTTTCTTGGTCGGCGGCGTCATAGGCATTGCAGGCCTTTGGCTACTCGGCCTGGTGGTTCGAGGCCAAGCCCGCCGCGCACTCGATGAGACTCTCGATCGCATCCTTGCCAGAGTTCCTTTGTTTCGCGCCATCTACAGACCCGTTTCGCAAGTTGTCCGACTCTTCGCGGGTAGCAACGCCGACCTGACAACCATGTCGGTCATCATGTGCCGACTCGGAGGTAAAAATGGCGCGGACGTCCCTGCACTTCTAGCGTCGCCAGAAGTTTATGAAGTGGGCGGCAGCCGGCGACGGCTGATCTATTTGCCGACGTCGCCTTTACCCGCCTGGGGCGGGCTGGTACTTGTTCCGGAGGACGCGGTCATACCTTTTCCGACCATCGACGCCGATGGCTTGATCAAGCTGTATCTTTCGTTTGGGGTATTGGCCCCAGAGATCTTGTCAGCAACCGCCCGATCGTGATTTTCGACAGCAACGGGTACTGTATGCGCTCTGGCGCGTGAGAGAGGTGGTAGGTATTTGAAGGTTGCCTCGAGGGGACGTCGGCTGCCACTTTATCTGCCTAAACTATGACTTGGGGCATCGCCACACACCAAGGATGAGTCGATGTCAGGTAACGGTGCTAAGCCGGAGTACCAGCGCGTCCGCTTTGACAGCTATTGTTAGAAGCCGGCCTTGCGTGTCCGCAACCACCTTGCGGTTTAGTTCGTAATCTCCCCAGCCTATTGAGAATCTCTATACCCGTCAGTTGCCGGCTGGACGGGCCGGCTCGTCGCGCCGGACCCGCAAGTCGCGCGGGAGCACTTCCTCCGGGAACGAACCAAGATGATAGGGTCGGTCCTCGGACGCCGAGCGCAAGAACATCGATGACCTCTCCAAGACGGCGAGAAAGCATGCGAACTCTAGCCACGTGCAGGCCTTGTCAGCAACTGGGTGAGTGCACGCGGCAACGTGAGCAGGCGTGATGGCATCTTCGTGATATAGCGTGTCTCCCCACGGGAACCCGCAGATGCACTTTCTCAGTTTCATCGCCTTCGTTGTTGCCGGATTGTGTTGGGTGTTGCACCTCGCGCCCGCCTACGCTGAAGACCGGCGGGGTCCCCTGCCTGATCAGCGCATCGCCCGCGGACACAAGAATATCACCGAAGCCTGGCTGACGGAGCCGACGACGCGCTATCGCCATTTCGTGCTCGGAGCCGCATACGAGGCCGCCGGCCTCACGGTCCTGTTAAAGGATGGACGCACGTTGACATTGCGTCTGCCGCAGACCTCCGTCTTCGAAGATCGTCTGCCACGCTTGGCCGACCTCGATGGTGACGGCAACGACGAGATCGTGCTCGTGCGCTCCTACATAGATCGAGGAGCCGCTCTTGCCGTGATCGGTATCCGCGGCGACAAGCTGACGATTCTTGCCGAGACCCCGCCTACCGGCCGGCCGTATACGTGGCTCAATCCCGCCGGCATCGCCGACTTCGACGGCGATGGCCGGCTCGACATCGCTTACGTGCAGATGCCGCACGCGCTGGGACGGCTGCGCGTCTGGACCTTGCGGCCGGAAGGCCTGAGGGAGATCGCGACCCTCGATGATACGTCGAATCATGTTGCCGGCTCTGTCGACATGGGATTGTCGGCTGTTGCCGACTTTAATGGTGATGGCGTCGCCGATCTCGCGATCCCCTCCCTGGACAGGCGCTCCCTGCGACTCATTACGTTCAAGGGCGGAGTGCGAGAGTTGGCCCGCAAGAGCCTGCCGTCGCCCGCCTTGTCCGACTTCGCCATCGAGCGCGAGGGGGGCAAGCCGATCGTCGTGGTCGGGCTCGGAGGAGGCCGCAAAGTCAGGGTTGCCTTCTGAGAGCAGATCGGTCGACCCCGCATCGCATCGACCTAGCCTCGGTTAAGCATCGCCGGCAATTCGGCGAGCGTACGGATCTCGCGGTCGGGTTTGCCGGGCAGTCGCTCGCGGCGCTGACCGTAGCGGTTGCACCACACAACGCGCATGCCGAAGGCCGAGGCGGCGTAAGCATCCCAAGCATTCGAGGACTGGAAGGCGATGGCGCTCGCCGGCACGCCAAGCCGATCGACGGCGCGCTGATACACGCTGGGATGTGGCTTGAAAACGCCGACCTCCTCGACCGATATGACGTGATCGAGAAGGGTCCCGAGCTTCGCCCCTGCAACGGCGTCCGCAAGCATGCCCGGCGCGCCGTTCGACAGGATCGCCGTTGCGAAGCCCGCCGCCTTCAGGCGTGCTAGGACGTCGGGCACCTCGTGAAAGCAATCGAGCGTGCGGTAAAGATTCATCAGGCGCTCGCGTACGGTGGGGTCCGGGATGGCCAGGGTCTCAAGCGTGAAATCGAGCGCGTCGCCCGTGACCTGCCAGAAGTCCGTGTGACGGCCCTGCAGGCCGCGCAGCCAAGTGTACTGCAGCTGTTTATCGCGCCACAGCGCCGTGACTGCGGCGGTCTTGTCGCCGAGCACATCGGCGCAGCGCGCGGCCGCCGAGGCAAAGTCGAACAGCGTGCCGTAAGCGTCAAAGACGCAGGCTCGCACCGTGATGGCTGTCTCCGTCATGACCGATCTCCATTCGATTCGATTGATGGCCGCGACGGCGGGCCCGACAAGCAGCAGGTGTCACGCGTGCGTACCGCGCACGGGATAGCTTTTGTCGATTATGGTTTTGACTCCGTTCAGGATCATCTGCAGATCGGGTCGCGCGAACGGAGCATTCGAGACATCGATGATCTGGGCGTTGCCGTGCGGGTTGACCAGGAACAAGCCGGGCTCGGCGAACGGCCGATCCGTTTCCTGCGGCGAGCGCGGATCGGAGATGTAAAGACCCAGCGTGCGCATCTGCTCGATGGTGAGGCCGTAGCCGACAGGGAAGCGCCAAGCCTGCTCGGCGACGTCGACCTCGGCCTTCTCCTTGGGGTCCGCCGAGACTGCGGCGACGGCGACGCCAGCAGCCTTGAAATCGTCGAGCAGCGCATCGAGGGTCTTGAAGTACCGCTTGCACAGCGGGCAGTGCTTGCCGCGATAGACGGCGAGCAGGCGCCAGCCTGGCATGGCGGAGATATCGAGTGTGCCGCCGCCGATCGCCGGCCAGGCGAGTTTGGGGAAGGCCGCACCGGCGGCGAGCTTGCTGCTTTGGGCCATGTCGTTTCCTCTCTTCGATTGACTACGTCTCAGTTCAGTTGCCGCTGCGCGCGGGGCTGCCGGCCATCGAGCAATGCCAGGGCGGGTCTGGCCACACCTTCGAGCAGGGCGCGATCCGGGTTCGTGCGCGCCAGAACCCGAATACCCAGCACCACGCCGAGCAACAGTCGTGCGGTGTCTGCTCCGTCCACTGTGGTTGGCACCGTTCCCGCCGCCTGGGCAGCCGCGATGCAGCGGCGAAAGAAGGCGGCGATCTCTTCGAGGTACGCGGCAATATGGACGCGAAGCTCCGCGTCGTGGGGGGCAACCTCAAGGGCGGAGTTCACCAGCAGGCATCCGCGGCGATGCGGGTCGGCCACAGAGCGCTTGATCGCGTCCTGGACGAAGGTGCGAATGGCGGTCTTGGGGTCGTGTTGGAGCTCGAGGCGCGCGATCCGCTCGCGCATCGTGCGCGTGGCGTATCGCTCGAGTGCGCGCGCGAACAATGTCCGCTTGTCGCCGAACGCATTGTAGAGGCTGGGGC
>JBGTLX010000746.1:0-2253 GCA_041743855.1 Rhizobiaceae bacterium
GGCGCTCAGGATCGCCGTCGACATGGTCGGCGAAGGCCTGATCGGCAAGCCGGACGCGGTGGCGCGCATCGACCCGGCCACGCTAGACCAGCTGCTGCACCCTACCCTCGACCCGCAAGCCAAGCGCGATGTGCTGGCCACCGGCCTTCCCGCCTCGCCCGGCGCTGCCGCCGGCGAGGTCGTGTTCGATTCCGACGAGGCCGAGCGGCTCAAAACCCTCGGCCGCCAGGTCATTCTGGTGCGCGTCGAGACCAGCCCCGAGGACATCCACGGCATGCATGCCGCCGAAGGCATCTTGACCTCGCGCGGCGGCATGACCAGCCACGCCGCCGTGGTGGCGCGCGGCATGGGCAAGCCTTGCGTGTCGGGCGCGGGCTCGCTGCGCGTCGATCACAAGACCGGCTCGCTGATGGTCATGGGCGAAACCTTCCGCCGCGGCGACATCATCACCATCGACGGCAGCAACGGGCAGGTGCTAAAGGGCGCTGTCGCGATGCTGCAGCCCGAACTGTCGGGCGATTTCGCGGCGATCATGGAATGGGCCGACGAACTGCGCCGCATGAAGGTGCGAGCCAATGCGGAGACGCTGAACGACGCGCAGATGGCGCGATCCTTCGGCGCGGAGGGCATCGGCCTCTGCCGCACCGAGCACATGTTCTTCGAGGGCGAGCGGATCGTGGCCATGCGCGAGATGATTCTGGCCGACACGGAGATGGAAAGGCGCGCGGCGCTGAAAAAACTGCTGCCGATGCAGCGCTCGGATTTCGTCGGGTTGTTCGAGGTGATGGCGGGCTTGCCGGTGACGATCCGCCTGCTCGACCCGCCGCTGCACGAATTCTTGCCGAAATCGGAGGAAGAGATCGCCGACGTGGCGGCCGGGATGAATGTTTCGGCCGAAAAACTGCGTCAGCGCACCGAGGCGCTGCACGAGTTCAACCCCATGCTCGGCCATCGCGGCTGCCGCCTGGCGGTGTCCTACCCCGAAATCGCCGAAATGCAGGCGCGCGCCATCTTCGAGGCGGCGATCGAGGCCGGCAAGAAGACCGGCAGCCCGGTAGTGCCCGAGATCATGGTGCCGCTGGTCGGCCTGGTGAAGGAGCTCGAATTCGTCAAGGCGCGCATCGATGCGGTGGCGGCCGAAGTGATGGCCGAAACCGGCGTGACGGTCGACTACCTGACCGGCACGATGATCGAACTGCCGCGCGCCGCGATCCGCGCCCATGTCATCGCGGAAGCCGCCGAATTCTTCTCCTTCGGCACCAACGATCTGACCCAGACGGCTTTCGGCATCTCGCGCGACGATGCGGCACCGTTCCTCGAAATCTATCGCCAGAAGGGCATCATCGAGCGCGATCCGTTCGTCACGCTCGATATCGACGGTGTCGGCGAACTGGTGCGGATCGCGGTCGAGAAGGGCAGGGCGACGCGGCCTGACATAAAGCTCGGCATCTGCGGCGAGCATGGCGGCGACCCGGCCTCGATCCAGTTCTGCGAGGAGGTCGGGCTCGACTACATCTCCTGCTCGCCTTTCCGCGTGCCGATCGCGCGACTGGCGGCGGCGCAAGCCGCGGTGAGGGCGGGCAAGAAATAGTTATGCCCGATTTGCGAATTGGGGTTAACTCGGACGGCGGACGGGGGCGGGCAAGTTGGCCGAGGAACCCTCAACCCGCCCGCAGTCCTTCCTTCGAAACCCAGGCTTCCGCCTGCGCCAGCCCTGTCTCGAAGCGGTCGAAAAGCTCGTCGAGTTCGGCCTCGGTGACGATCATCGGCGGACAGATCGCGATCGTGTCGCCCAGCGCGCGCAGGATCGCGCCGTTTTCCTCGATCAGCCGCGAGGTCATCGGGCCGACGCCGCTCTTCGGGTCGAAGGAGCGCCGGGTCTGCTTGTCGGCAACGAGTTCAGCCCCGCCGACCAGTCCGCAGAAGCGGGCTTCGCCGACCAGCGGATGCTCGCCGATTCGCTTCATGCGGCGCTCGAACTGCGGCATCAGCGACCGCACATGTCCGACGATGTCGCGTTTCTGATAGATTTCGATCGCCTTGACGCCGAGCGCGCAGCCGAGCGGATGGCCGCCATAGGTAAAGCCGTGCGCGAAGGTGCCCAACTGGGCCGAATGGTCGACATAGGCCTGATAGACATGCTCCGGCACCATGACCGCGCCGAGCGGCGCATAGGCCGAGGTCAGCTGCTTGGCGGCCGAGATCGTGGTCGGGCGCATGCCCATCGTCTGGCAGCCCCACCAGTTGCCGGTG
>JBGTLX010000747.1:0-4300 GCA_041743855.1 Rhizobiaceae bacterium
GGTGTTCCAATCCAAACCTGCGCGCTCCTACCGCCGCTATCAAAGCCGCCTTGCTTGCGCAAGATGACGCTATTGGATATGGAGGCCGCGAAATAGCGGCGGTTCTCCGCCTCCCCCGAAAGAACAGCAAGGCATCCGCACTCCATGGCGCGCATCGTGATGAAATTCGGCGGGACGTCCGTCGCCGACATCAGCCGCGTCCGCAACGTGGCGCGCCACGTCAAGCGTGAGGTCGACGCCGGCCACGAGGTCGCCGTGGTGGTTTCGGCCATGGCCGGCAAGACCAACGAGCTGGTCGGATGGACCCGCGAAGCCTCGGCCATGCACGACGCCCGCGAATACGACGCGGTGGTTGCCGCCGGCGAGCAGATCGTGTCCGGCCTTTTGTCGATCGCGCTGCAGAATATCGGCGTCGATGCGCGCTCCTGGCAGGGCTGGCAGATACCGATCAAGACCGACAATTCGCATGGCGCGGCGCGCATCCTCGACATCGACGGCTCGACCCTGATCGAACGCTTCGGCCAGGGGCAGGTGGCGGTGATCTCGGGCTTCCAGGGGATCGGCCCGGACAATCGCATCGCCACGCTCGGCCGAGGCGGCTCCGACACGAGCGCTGTCGCCATCGCGGCTGCCGTCAAAGCCGACCGCTGCGACATCTATACCGATGTCGACGGCGTCTATACGACCGATCCGCGCATGGAGCCGAAGGCCAGAAGGCTCGCCAAGATTTCGTTCGAGGAAATGCTGGAAATGGCCTCGCTCGGGGCCAAGGTTCTGCAGGTGCGCTCGGTCGAGCTCGCCATGGTGCACAAGGTGCGCACTTTCGTGCGCTCCTCCTTCGCGGACCCGGATGCGCCGGGCATGGGCGATCTCCTAAACCCGCCCGGAACGCTGATTTGCGACGAGGATGAAATCATGGAAAGCCAGGTCGTCACCGGAATAGCCTACGCCAAGGACGAGGCGCAGATCTCGCTGCGCCGCGTCGCCGACCGGCCGGGGGTGGCGGCGGGCATCTTCGGCCCGCTGGCCGAGGGCAACATCAATGTCGACATGATCGTGCAGAACATTTCCGAGGACGGCTCGCGCACCGATATGACCTTTACCGTGCCGTCCGGCGATGTCGACAAGGCGCTGGCCATTCTCGACCGCATCCGCCCGGTGGTCGGTTTCGACGCGATCCAGCACGATGAAGGCATGTCGAAAGTGTCGGTCATCGGCATCGGCATGCGAAGCCATGCCGGCGTCGCCGCCACCGCGTTTAGGGCGCTGGCCGAAAAGGGCGTCAACATCCGCGCGATCACCACATCCGAAATCAAGATCTCGATCCTGATCGATGGTCCCTACACGGAACTTGCGGTTCGGACTTTGCATTCCGTCTACGGTCTGGATAAACCCTAGTCTGATAGGTCCCGGTAGAGGGACGAGCCGGGCGCGGGCCTTTTCGCCTCCCGGCGCCTGGACCTTTGGAGACGCCGATGCGTGACATGGCCGCCGGCCCGCGCGTTCTGTTGAAACGCCTTCGCGAACTCATGGCCGAAGCGCTCGAGCCGCAGGAGCGGCTCGACCGCATCGTCCACGACATCGCCCAGAACATGGTGGCCGAGGTCTGCTCGCTCTATGTGCTGCGCGCCGATTCGGTGCTCGAACTCTATGCGACCGAGGGCCTCAATCCGGGTTCGGTCCATCTGGCTCAGTTGCGGCTCGGCCAGGGCCTGGTCGGAACAATTGCGGCCAGCGCCCGGGCGCTGAACCTGTCTGACGCTCAGCAGCATCCGGCTTTCGCCTATCTCCCCGAGACGGGCGAGGAGATCTACAACTCCTTCCTCGGCGTGCCGGTGCTGCGCGCCGGCCGCACGCTCGGCGTTCTGGTGGTGCAGAACCGCACCAACCGGCACTATCGCGACGACGAGATCGAGGCGCTGGAGACGACGGCGATGATCATCGCCGAGATGATCGCCGCCGGCGATCTGGCGCGCCTGACAAGGCCCGGTCTCGAACTCGATCTGCGCCGGCCGGTGAGCTTTACCGGGCTGTCCTTCAACGAGGGCGTCGGTCTCGGCCATGTGGTGCTGCACGAGCCGCGCATCGTCGTCACCAATCTGTTCGCCGAGGATTCGGACGAGGAAATGCGGCGGCTGGAAACCGCGCTGGGTTCGCTCAGGCTGTCCATCGACGATATGCTGTCGCGTCGCGAAGTGAATTTCGAGGGCGAGCACCGCGCCGTGCTCGAAGCCTACCGCATGTTCGCCAACGACCGCGGCTGGGTGCGCAGGCTCGAGGAAGCGGTGCGCAACGGCCTGACGGCGGAAGCGGCCGTGGAAAAGGTGCAAAGCGACATGCGCGCGCGCATGCTGCACATGACCGACCCCTATCTGCGCGAGCGGATGAGCGATTTCGACGATCTCGCCAACCGGCTGTTGCGGCAATTGATGGGCAGGGGGCCGGACGATGTCGCGGCGAGCCTGCCCAGGGACGCGATCATCGTCGCCCGCTCGATGGGGGCCGCCGAACTGCTCGACTATCCCCGCGACAGACTGCGCGGCCTGGTTCTGGAGGACGGCGCGGCCACCAGCCATGTGGTGATCGTGGCGCGGGCAGTCGGCATCCCGGTCGCGGGCCAGATGAAGGGCGCCGTCTCCATGTCGGAAAACGGCGACGCGATCATCGTCGACGGCGAGGAGGGCACGATCCATCTGAGGCCGCCGCCCGAGCTGGAGGCGGCGTACGCGGAGAAGGTTCGGTTCCGGGCGCGGCGGCAGGAGTTGTACCGCGAGCTGAAGAAGCAGCCCTCGCAGACCAGGGACGGCGTGCCGGTCGAGCTTTTGATGAATGCCGGGCTGGCCGTCGACCTGCCGCAACTGGCGGAAGCCGGCGCTGCGGGCATCGGGCTGTTCCGTACCGAGCTGCAATTCATGGTCGCGGCGACGTTTCCGCGCGCCGAGGCGCAGGAGAAGCTCTACCGCGACGTGATGGATGCCGCGCAGGGCAAGCCGGTGACCTTCCGCACCATCGACATCGGCGGCGACAAGGTACTGCCATACTTCAAGAGCATGTCGCACGAGGAAAACCCTGCTCTGGGCTGGCGCGCCATCCGGCTGACGCTTGACCGGCCCGGACTGCTGCGGACGCAGATTCGCGCGCTGCTCAAGGCCGCGGGCGGGCGCGAACTCAAGCTGATGCTGCCGATGGTCACCGAGCTTGGCGAGATCGCGCAGGCGCGCGAGATCATCGACCGCGAGGTCCGGCATCTGTCGCGCTTCGCGCATCTTTTGCCGACCAGCCTGAAGCTCGGTGCGATGCTGGAAGTGCCGTCGCTGCTATGGCAATTGGACGAGTTGATGAAGGCGGTCGATTTCGTTTCGGTCGGCTCCAACGACCTTTTTCAATTTGTGATGGCCACCGACCGGGGCAACACGCAGCTTTCCGGCCGCTTCGACCCGCTGTCGGCCCCATTCCTGCGGGGCTTGAAGCAGAGTGCCGATGCGGGCGCGCGCAACCACACGCCGGGGACACATTGCGGCGAGCGTGCCGGAAAGCCGCTCTCGGCGATGGCGCTGATCGGTCTCGGCTACAGTTCGATCTCGATGTCGTCGGCCTCGATCGGACCGGTCAAGGCAATGCTGACGGAACTGCCGCTCGGCGAACTCAAGGCGTTTTTTGAAGACAATCTGGCGGGGCACGCCGCGATGCTGCCGATGCGGGCGCTGTTGCAAGCCTTCGCCGACGACCGCTCCATACCCCTGTGATTCACGTGATGGCGGTCTGCAAATGACGATCTTCTGCGCTTCCGGTGCTCACGTACCCAAATGGACGCTCCGCTCCGGTTCTCGAACCTCATCATTTTCGACTCGCCCTGACGTGAATCTTCTTCCGGCGCAAAGAACATGACCAGCCTCCCGCGCGACCGGATGGACCAACTCGTCAAGCGTTTCGACATGCTCGAAGCGCAGATGGCGGCCGGGCCGGACGCTGAGGCCTATGTCAAACTCGCCTCCGAATACTCCGAGCTTCAGGGCATTGCGGGCGGCATCCGCGAGCTTTTTTCGGCCGAAAGCGAACTGGCCGACCTTGAGGCGATGCTTGCCGACAGATCGACCGACGCCGAGATGAGGGCGCTGGCCGAGGCCGATCTGCCCGGCGTGGAGGAGCGCATCGAGCTGCTTCGGCGCGACATCCAGATCATGCTTTTGCCCAAGGACGCCGCCGACGAGCGCAACGCGATCCTGGAAATTCGCGCCGGCACCGGCGGCGACGAGGCGGCTTTGTTCGGCGGCGATCTGTTTCGCATGTACGAACGCTA
>JBGTLX010000748.1:0-4249 GCA_041743855.1 Rhizobiaceae bacterium
AAATCCGACGATTGCGCCCACGGAAAGGTCGATGCCGCCGGTGATGATGACGAAGGTCTGGCCTACCGCCAGGATCGCGATCATGGACCCTTGGCGCAGCAGGTTGGAGATGTTGTTGGTCGAGGCGAAGCTTGGCGTCGCGACCGCCAGTATTATCCAGAGCAGTATGAGCAGCGCCAGCAGCGTCAGGCCGAAGAGGATGTTGTAGTTGCGCTTCGGCTTGTCGACCGGTGTGGTTTCGATGCTCATTGGTGATTGTCCCCGCTCATTGGCCGCTTCCGGCGTTCACACGCCGATCGCTTCGGTCAGAACCTGTTCGTGATCGGCAGCCCGGTAGCCGTGGCTGGCGATGAGCCGTCCGCGCCGGAACACATGCAGCGTATCGGAAAGCTCGTAGACCTCCGGCAAATAGGACGAGATCAGGATGATCCCGGCGCCTTCCGCCAGCAGCGTCGAGAACAGGCGGTAGATTTCAGCCTTGGTGCCGACATCGACGCCCACCGTCGGCTCGTCGAAGATGAAAAGTTTAGCCCCGTGGTTCAGCCATTTGCCGATGACGATTTTCTGCTGGTTCCCGCCCGAAAGGCTTGAAGCAAGCGCGTGGCGGCCCGGCGTCTTGATGCGCAGGCCGTTGATCTGGCGATCGGCCTGCGCGGCTTCCTGCGCGCCTGAAATCAGCATGTTGTTGCTGATGCGCTTGTAGATCGGCAAATTGAGGTTGAGCCCGACTGGAAGGTTGAGGCAGAGGCCCTGGTCGCGCCGGCTTTCAGGGGCCAGCGCCATGCCCAGTTTCATGGCGTCATGTTCGCTGTGGATTTCGACCGGCTTGCCGTCCCAGAGAACCGATCCGGCCGTCTTCTTCTCGCGCCCGTAGAGCGACATGACGAATTCGCTGCGTCCGGCGCCGATCAGCCCGTAAAGGCCGACGATCTCGCCCGAGCGCACGGTCATGGAAACGTCCTCGAAACCCTTTCCCGAAAGGTTTTTCGTCTCGACGATGGCCGGGCCGAACGTGAACTGGTCCTTGTGGTAGATCTGTTCGATCGACCGGTTGATCATCATCCTGACCAGTTCGGCGTCGTTGGTTTCGGCAATGTAGCGGGTCCCGACCAGCGTGCCGTCGCGCAGCACCGAGACGCGGCTTGCGATTTCGAAGACTTCTTCCATGCGGTGGCTGATGTAGACGATGGTGACGCCCTGCGCCTCCAGCCTGCGGATCAACGCGAAAAGCTGGGCGGCTTCCTTGCGGGTCAGATAGGCGGTCGGTTCGTCGAAGATCAGGAATTTGGTGCCGCGCGTGGTGGCGCGCGCCGCGGCGATCAGCTGCTGCTGGCCGATCGTCAGATCGCCGAGCATGACATGCGCGGGCAGGTCGAAGCCGAGGTCGTCGATGATCTTCTGCGCCTCCCTGACCATGGCGCGGCCCTGCAGGATGCCGAAGCTGACAGTCTCCTCGCCGAGGAAGATGTTCGCCGCTACCGAAAGATGCCGGCAAAGCACCACTTCCTGATGCACAGCGTTTATGCCGAGCTTCATCGCCTCGTGCGGCGTGGCGAGGCCGACCAACTCGCCTTCCCAGAAAACTTCGCCGGAGGTGCGCGGCATAACGCCGGTGAGGAGGTTTATCAGCGTCGATTTTCCGGCGCCGTTCTCGCCGATGATGGCGTGGATTTCGCCGGACTTGAAAGCAAAGTCCACGGGCTTGAGCGCATGGGTGCCCGGATAGCGCTTCTCCAGCCCCCGCAATTCCAAGATCGTCTCGCCGGGCGGAAGCGACGGCGCGGGGTGCGCTTCCAGCACTGGCGATGTCATGGCAACCCTCCCGATCGACATGTCTCAGATTGCAGCCTATCCAAAGAAGGGCCGATCCCAAGACTTAGAGCATCGGACCGAAAAGTGGAATCCGGTTTTTCGGATTATTCCGATGCTCATTCATAGTGTTAGATCGTCCTTTGTGCGTCCGAAAGGACGCACGGCGATCTAATGTCGGGCAAAAACCCGCTTCCGGATTGTCTCCGGAAGCGGCGCGGCGTTGGTAGCCGAGCTTAGTCGAGCTTGGGGTTCAACAGGGCGTTGATTTTTTCCTCGGCCATGTTGGCCTTGGTCACCAGATTGGCGCCGGTGTCGACATTGGCCTCGACCGTTTCGCCCTTGGACGCGGCGAGCGCCGTTTTGATGCCATCATAGCCCATGCGATACGGATCCTGCACGACCAGCGCCGAGATGACGCCGTCTTCGAGGAACTTGATCAGCTTCTCGTCGCTGTCGAAGCCGACCAGCGCGACCTTGCCCGCGAGATTGTTCTCGGCGATGGCCTGTCCGACGCCCTGCGCCATGATCAGATTGGAAGCGAAAACGCCCTTCAGGTTCGGATTGGCGGTGATCAGGTCGGTCGCGATGTTGAGGCCGGTAGTGGCCTGTCCGTCTGCATATTTGTCGGCGATGAGCTTGAGGCCAGGATATTTCGCGGCCAGCTGCTCCTTGAAACCCTCGGCACGCTGTTCGAGCGAACCGGCGCCCGGCAATGCCGTGATCAGGGCCACGTCGCCCTCGATTTTGCCGCCATTCGCTTCGCCGATCGCGGCCGCCAGGCCGTCGGCGGCGACGCGTCCGCCCTGGACGTTGTCGGTCGTCAGGAATGATGTGAACGCAGTGGATTCGGCGCCGGAATCAATGCCGATGATCTTGACGGACTTCGCCGCCTCGTCGATCGGCTTGCCCAGCGCCTTGGCTTCGGTTGGCGCTATGACGACGGCGGCCGGGCTGCCGGCGACGGCGTTCTCGAGGATCGAGATTTGGCCGTTCACGTCCGTCTCAGCCTGCGCGCCGAGTTCCGGCACGTTGACGCCGAGATCCTTGCCGGCCTTGCGGGCGCCGGCCAGCACGATCTGCCAGTAGAATGACGTAGTGTCCTTGACGATGATCGGAATGGTGACGTCCTGCGCCGAAACCGGTGCGGAAGCCATCGTGCCGGCAAGGATGGTTGCCGCCGCGAGCGCCGCGAAGGCGCGGCGGTTGATGAGCGAGGTAACGAATTTCATTTGGTATCCTCCCGAAGTCGCCTGTTGAGGGTTGTTGCGAAGGCCGGTCGGATAGGCGTCGCCAAACCGGACTTTATGGATAAAAAACAAATGATCCTTATTTTTAATCGATAGGTTGGGCGCTGGCAAGATGCCTTTCGTCAGCGCTTTTGCCGTCATCGGCTTGCAGGGTCCCACTCCTCAGGGCGCACAACGCCCTTTTTCAGAATGAGATTGGCATAAAGCTGCTGTTCTCCGGTCGCCACGATATAAGCCGCCTGCCGCGACCGCTCATAGAAAGCGAAACGTTCGACAGATTCAATGGCAAAAGACCCGGCAAGCCTGCTGACGATGCGCTGATACGAAGCGCAAATCTCGGGCACCTGCGCCGGGTCGTCGACCACAGCCATGCGCCAGGCCGCCACGGGGGCGAAGGTGTCCAGCGGCAAGTGCCGAAGGATGGCTTCAAGAAGGGGTTCGGCGGCCACGCCATCGGCCCTTATCACCTTGGGCCCGAGCGTGCTCGCCGGAAAATTGGCGTCGGCGATTACGATCTCGTCGCCGTGCCCCATAGTCGCCAGCGCATGCAGAAGATCCGGTCCAAGGAGAGGGTGAATGCCGCGCAGCATCGTTTTTTACCTCAGCGAAGGGTGAAAGGTTCGAAATCGGCGAAAACAGAATCCGGAACATCCATCGCCAGAAGCTCCAAATTCCGCTCGAGGCTGGACGGTTTGCCGGTTCCGAGAAGCACGGTCGCCACCGTGGGTTCGCGCAGGGGAAACGCCAAGGCCGCGGCCGCCAGCGGAATGCCTTTCGCCTTTGCGACCCGCTCCATTGACGCGGCCTTGTCGAGCACGTCGGCCGATGCCGGCCCGTAGTCGAAATTGGAACCCGGCACGGCTCCGGTCGCCAATATGCCCGAGTTGAAGACGCCGCCGATGACGAGCGACGTGCCGGCTTGCGCGCATCTGGCCAGGAGTTCCGCTTCCGCCGAGCGGTCGAGCAGGGAATACCGGCCGGCCAGAAGAATGCAGTCGATCGGCGCCGCGGCCATAACATCGAGGCAGATTTGAACCTCATTGACGCCGAGGCCGTAGGCAGAGATCGTGCCGGAGGATTTCAGTTCTTCCAGCGCCCGGACGCCCGAGTCCATCAACTGCCGGAAGTGGATTTTCGTCTTCTCGACGCCGTGCGTATAGACGCCGATATCGTGGACGAAGAGGATGTCG
>JBGTLX010000749.1:0-1509 GCA_041743855.1 Rhizobiaceae bacterium
TGAAACAACGCGAAGCCGAGCGCGCCCGCGCCCAAAACTCCATGCTGGCAAAACACTATCGCGCCATCGGCCCGGCGGCCATCATAGCTGCGCTGATCTGCGCGCCGAAGAAGAACAAGCCTGCCCAGACGGTCACCGCCAAGGCTGCCTGAGCGTGCCGCAGTCTGGAATTTTGCGGATGAGTTCCTTCGAGGAACGTGTTATTGCTCGTTCGCGCGTGACACGGTGAAATTCTTCCGGCCGTAGGACAATGCTTCGGCGTCGGATCGCTATGTGGGGTTCCCTGGAAGGCCCCACCGCGCACCATCAAAACAATGTCAGTTGATCCGTTCCAGCCAGTTTTGCTTTGACCGGCTGGACTTGGTCCATCAATTCCGGCCCGATATTGGCTGCCGTGTTGACCTTGTCCGAAACCGGGATCGCCTCGAACAGGCCCGGTTCGGGCGGCTGCATCAAATCGGTCACGTCGCGCGGCTCCAGGGTTCGGCAGTCGAGCCAGCGCGCAAAATCCTGTGGGGCAATCACCACCGGCATGCGGTCGTGGATGTGCACGAGATCGGCGCTGGCCGCCGTCGTCAGGATCGCGGCGGTGTCGACCTCGGAGCCGCCCGGCTCGGCATAGGTCTCCATCAGCCCGCCAAAGGCGACGATGCCGCCGCCCTTCGGCCTGACCCAATAAGGCTGCCGGCTCTTGCCGTCGCGACGCCATTCGTAGAAGCCCGAGGCCGGTATCAGCGCACGGCGGTGGCGCATAGCCGCGCGAAACGCCGCCTTTTCCGCCGCACTTTCCGAACGCGCATTGAAGAACAGCGGCAAATTTTTCGGGTCTCCGGCCCAGCCGGGGATCAGGCCCCAACGCACCAGCAAAGCCCGCCGATCCGGCAGGTTGGAGCCAGGCGCCCGCCCATGTCCCGCCATGACCAGCAAGATCGGCTGCGTCGGCGCGATGTTGTAGCGGGGCGGAAAATCATCCACCTCGATCAGCGCAAACAATGCTTCGATCTCGTCGGGCGTTGCGGTCAGTGCGAATCGTCCGCACATTTTTTCGTACCGGTTGATCTGTCGCCGGCAAGGTGACGATATGGCCGGGCGCATGCAAGACTCCGGGTCGAAATCCACAGGCGCAGGAACTGGATGACCAAAAAACCGATCATCCCCGCAGTGTCCGTCGCGCTTGTCCGCGGCGATAGCCTGCTACTCGTTCGGCGGGGGCAGGCTCCGTCGCTTGGTCTCTATGCGTTTCCTGGTGGGCGTGTCGAACCGGGCGAGGCGCTTGAAGCCGCGGCGCGGCGCGAACTTGCCGAGGAGACCGGGCTGGATGTCGGCGCCCTGTCGCCGCTGGTCAAAGTGCACATAGAAGGAGAGATAGCCGATTACGACCTTCAGGTCTTTCTCGGCAACTATTCAGGCGGGGAACCGCTAGCGGCGAGCGATGCGGACGAGGCGGGCTTTTTCACGCTCGCCGAAATGGGCCGAATTCAGGTGACGGAATCGGTCCTGGTCGTCGCC
>JBGTLX010000750.1:0-5363 GCA_041743855.1 Rhizobiaceae bacterium
ACCTGCTCGACCCGGTCGATCAGCACGCGCGGCGCCTCGTCGAACAAAAGATGCGCCTCGTCGAAAAAGAACACCAGCCGCGGTTTTTGCGGATCGCCAACCTCCGGCAGTTCCTCGAAAAGTTCCGACAGCAGCCACAAAAGGAAGGTCGCGTAGAGGCGCGGGTTCTTCATGAGCTTGTCGGCGGCGAGCACGTGGATCGCGCCGCGACCGTCCTGTGTCGTGCGCATGATGTCGGCTATCTTCAGCGCCGGTTCGCCGAAGAAGTTCGTCGCGCCCTGCTGCTCCAGAATAAGCAGCGAGCGCTGGATGGCGCCGACGGACGGTTTTGTCACATTGCCGTAGCGCGAACTGATTTCGTCGGCCCGCTCGGCGATGTTGGCCAGCAGCGCCTGCAAATCCTTCAGGTCCAGCAGCAGCAGCCCTTCCTCGTCCGCGATGCGGAAGGCGATGTTCATGATGCCTTCCTGGGCTTCGCTCAAATTCATCATGCGGGAGAACAGCAGCGGCCCCATCTCCGAAACCGTCGCCCGGATTGGATGGCCCTGCTCGCCGAACAGGTCCCAGAAAATCACCGGAAACTCCTGAAAATCATGCGGGTCCAGCCGGATCGTCGCGGCCCGGGCGGTCAGAAAATCCTTGGCCTCGCCCATCATCGCAATGCCGGAAAGGTCGCCCTTGACGTCGGCGCAGAACACCGGAACGCCCTGGTTGGAAAAGCCTTCGGCCAAGATCTGCAAGGTCACCGTCTTGCCGGTTCCGGTTGCGCCGGTAACCAGCCCGTGGCGGTTGCCGTATTTGAGCAGGAGTTTTTCCGGACCCTGATAGCTGTCGTCGGGCTTGCGGCTGGCGCCGATGAAAATGCTGTCGTCGTCAGCCATATGTCGTCTCCGGTCCGCCACGGTCGAGCGCGCAAGCGCCTGTCCAGCTATAGTGGCGTGGTCCGGAGACGACAATGGGATTTTGGGAGGGGCGGCGCTCGTCGTCGTCCGATCGCGCCTCTCACGATTCGCGGCCTCTCCGTCTCTCTGCATCCGGCAGTTCAGGCGTCCAGTGCTCTCGACCGGAGGACCGAGCTGATATTCGTCTAAAGAACCAGCGCCCGCTCGCTGTCGGTCATCGGTTGCCCTACATTCGGGCGCCCTTTGCCGGTCGCGATCAGGCTCCGCAAACTGCCGTTGATGTAGGTGCCCCATCCGTCCGAGCAGATGTCGTAGCACTCATAGTCCGGAACCAGACCCTGGTGCGTGAAGCGGACCTCGGTCTTTTCGCCCTTCCCGGAGACATCAAAGATAATCTCCGTGCCGGTCCACTCTGTCTTGTCCTCGGTAAAACTGAAATAATTATCCAGTACGCGCCAAGCGACCTTTTTGCCGGGAATGAGCTCCGTAACCTTGATCTTGCAGCGATGGAGATCCTTGAAGCGATAATTGAATTCGCCGAGTCTGTCGGTTCTGCCTTCGATGTCTTCCGACCACCATCCGCGAACATCGTTGATGGCCGCGAAGACTGTTTCCGGAGTCTGGTCCACTGCGAAGGCAGTGGTGAAGTTGCGATGATTAATGGTTGTCTCCTGTTGGTGGTTGAGGCGTGTCTGCCGGTAAGCCCGGGGGTTCAAACGCGTGCGTTCCGTCAGGCTGGCAAGCGCTGGTCGTATTGCTTCTGCAGGCGGCTCCAGCCGTCCCAGAATGGCGCCGGCTCCTTGCCTGTCGCGCGGGCGACCAGAATATCGAGATGCATGTGCCAGCCGGCGCTGACCTTCAGCAGGATTGCGCGGTCGGGCAGGCGGCGATGGATCAGGGTGAGCAGCACGCCGTCGCCCTTTGGGTCCAACGCGAAGGAGACGCCGCCGCTGCTTCCCCAGGTAATGGCGAGCTTGCGGCGCGGATCGAACTCGGTGATCCGGCACTGCAAGCTGTGCTCTTCGGGGAAGCCGGCCGGCCGCTGGCTGGGTGGGTTGTTGAGCTCGTCATTGCGCCAGACGAGTTCGACGGGCGCTCCGATCTTCAACTCCATATTGCCCGCCGCCAGCCACTGGCGGCGCAGTTCACTCTCGGTCAGATAGGCCCAGATGTGCTCGATAGGGCCGGGCAGAAGGCGCTGGATCGTCAGCGTGGCAGGCTCGGTCAACACGCCATAGGCGTCCAGCGTCACGAGTTCATTCATTGGTCTTTTCCTTTGGGTTTGGGCTCAGGTTTGGGAGATTGCTTGCATCCTCCTCGCGGAGGAGTTTTTCGAGCACATCCAGACGGTCGGTCCAGAAGCGTTCGTAAAAACTCAGCCACTGGTGGGCGCTGGCTAGCGGCCCGGGGTCGAGGCGGCACAGATGGGTACGGCCGCGCACCTCGCGACGGATTAGTCCGGCATTCTCCAGCGCCTTGATGTGCTTCGAGGCGGCGGCGAGAGAAATCGCGAAGGGTTCGGCAAGCTGGCCTACGGTTCGCTCGCCGTGGCTGAGTTCGCGAAGCATCCGCCGGCGCGTCGCGTCGCCGAGGGCGTGAAAAACGGAATTCATCGGAGGCGCCTCAAGTTCAACCATATGGTTGAATATAAGCGCTTGCTTTCAGAAAGTCAACCGATTGGTTGAATGATTGACTGGTGAGCGATCAAGACGCAGATTCTTGGCGTCCATTTTTGTTCTGGAGCGTGGTGAAATGGCGCACCGGACGAGATGAAACTGATAGCTCCGTTTCCGCTGGGCCACTCTGATTTTTCGGCCATTGGTCCGTGAACGCCAATGTCGACCGCCGAGGCTCGCCAAAGCCACTACGATTGCATAGCTTAGCTAGCCATGCTTTGGCCGGCCGCGTCCGTTCAGGATCGAAGTAGAGGTTCAGGCGGTCCCAAAATCATTTTTCGACTATCGGGATCGACCACGGTGACAAACAATCTCCATAGCGTAGGCGGCCGATGTGCTCGCCCTCAAGCAATCCATCCTCAGCCGCCGCGCAGCAGCCGATCATATCCGAGGCGGTCCTTTCGCTGCGGCGGCTCGTGAGGTGCTCTCTCGCCTAGGGCGGCGTCAGCCAGCGCGACAAAAACCGCCTTTGCCCGAAATTATATCTTGATAGTCAAGATATTTGATGATAGAGATATCCTGGCTGTTTGCCTATCGGCCACAAGGACGCTGAAAATGACGCGCTTGGTGACAACCAAGAAGAAGGCACTTCCGCCCAACGAGCTTGTCGCTCGCGTCGATCACCACATCCGCGCGATGGCGGCGCAGACCGTCGTGACCAGTCAAATCGTGGCTGGACATTTCAGACTTCACACGACCGACCTCAGGGTGCTGGACCTGATCTACATGCGCGAACAAGCCTCAGCAGGTGAGTTGGCGACCGCGACCGGACTTACCTCCGGCTCAGTAACGGCGCTGGTCGATCGACTGGAGAAGGCCGGCTATGTCCAAAGACACCACGATACAACCGATCGCCGCAAGGTGTGGGTGCGAAGCCGCCCTGACGCAATTGAACCCATTGCTGCGGTGTTTGCGCCCAGTCAAGCACGCATGTTTGAGCTTTGGTCGACATTCAGTGCGAGCGAACTGAAAGTAATCGCAGACTTCCTGGCGCGTACGACGATGCTGGCTGCCGAATGCGCGGACGATCTCCGACGCGACGCCGAGCCAGTTGAGGCAACGCGCGCGCCGCCCCGAAATCGCCGTCGCGCTTCAACCCCAACGCTTCCGGCGCAACGCAGCAGCGGCGGGGAGAATATTCCCAAATCCCGAAAACCAAAGGAGGACACGCGATGACCCCGGCAAATAGCATGAGCACGCTCTCCAACGCAGCAACAACGCCAGCCGCGACAGACAGAACCATGCGCAGGATTGGCTACGCGCTAAGCGCAGTTTCAGCACTCTTTCTGCTGATGGACAGCGCGATGAAACTGCTTGCACTGCCTATCGTCTTGGAAACCACGGCGCAACTTGGATATCCGAGCACCTCGGCTTTGCCTGTCGCGCTGGGCAGTGTTCTGCTCGTGTGCACGGCACTCTATATATATATCCGGGCACCGCGATTCTCGGCGCAGTGCTGCTTACGGGATATCTCGGCGGCGCTGTCGCCACTCACGTCCGCGTTGAAAGTCCGCTGCTCACGCACACCCTGTTCGGCGTTTATCTCGGGGTCTTTCTGTGGGGCGGGCTTTTTCTGCGCGACGGGCGCCTGCGCGCCTTATTTCCATGGCGTCGCTAGACGCAGCGTCGAGCCTGATCGAACGCACCAGATTTTCAGGGAGGAATTGTCATGACCACACCAGCCACAAAACCCATTCCCGACGGATTTCGCTCTCTGACGCCGCATCTGATTTGCGCAGGCGCCGCCGAGGCTATCGCGTTCTATGTTGCAGCATTCGACGCCGTCGAAGTGGCGCGCATGCCGGGACCCGATGGCAAGTTGATGAACGCCGTAGTTCGCATAGGCGATTCCGTACTCACGTTGGTGGACGAAAATCCTGATTGGGGCCTGCTCGGACCGCAAGCGTTGAACGGGTCACCCGTCGCCATCCAGTTGTATGTCGAAGACGTTGACGCGGTCGTCGCGCAGGCAGCCGCTGCTGGGGCAAAAATCACCATGCCAGTCGCGGACCAGTTCTGGGGCGATCGCTATGGGCAGTTGCAAGACCCGTTTGGCCATCGCTGGGCAGTGGCGACTCACACGCACGATCCGAGTCCTGACGAAATTCAGCAAAGCCTCGCCAAGATGGCAGGCTAGATCACATATGTGACCGGAACGGACAGACGGAGTTTGGCGCACCGCGCCGTATAAAACATAACGAATATGTATCGCCATTCGTACTACTATAGAAACGCTGCTCGCTGCTGCCTACCGACCTGCGCCACACTGCGGAGCCGCTGGCCCTATGAAGGCAATAATGTGGGCCGTAGAACGAACCCGCTGCGCGGGAGGGCGCCTGCGGTTGAGGTAGAGATCAAGAACCGGTCGCGCTCGCGTTGAGCGTCGTCCGGCAGCGGCAGAGCATGGCGGGCTTCTTCAACAAGGGAGCCTGACCATGCCCCATCCTGTTCTCGATGCTCCGATCAGCCCGCTTCGCCAGCGGCTGATCGACGACATGACCCTGCGCCGGTTCAGCCAGGAGACACAGCGCAACTACCTTCGTGATGTCGGACGGTTCGCGACCTTCCTTGGCCGATCGCTGGATACGGCGACGGCCGAGGACCTGCGCCGGTTCCAGGTCTGGCAGCAGGAGGACGGCGTTCCCGTTCCGACGATGAACAGCATCGTGTCGGCGCTGCGCTTCTTCTTCACCCACACGCTGGACCGCCCGGACCTGGCGCGCAGGCTGGTCCGGCTGTCGCATCCGCGCAAGCTGCCCGTGATGCTCAGCCGCGACGAGGTCGC
>JBGTLX010000751.1:0-1983 GCA_041743855.1 Rhizobiaceae bacterium
GTCGTCGAACTCGGTCATGGCCTCGTCGAGTTTGCGCCGCTCTTCGGCGAGCCGTTCGAGTTCCTTCTCGCGCCAGTCGTCGAAGGCGACATTGCCGGTGCGCGCGGAGCCGTGGCCCCAGCGATGCGTCTTGTCGGCGCCGCGGCGGCAGCCGGCGAAAAAGCCGTCGGTGGCGCGGTTGGCGTCGCGCTTGAAGCCGTCAAGCCGGTCGCCCCAGATGATATAGGCAAGCATGGCGAGGCCGAGCGGCCAGAACACCATGAAGCCGATCACCATCAGCGCGATGGTCGCCGGCGTCCAGGCCGGACGGATCAGTGCGGTCGTGTTCATCTTACTCCCGTTCCTTCGGTTGGAGGCAGCCACACCAGCTGCTTCGATTCGAAATGGGACGGGAAAAACGGCGATTCAAGAGATCGCCCCGCAAAACCGGACAAGCGCTTGAAAGCGCTATCGTTTTTTGAAGAATTCGAGCGCCAGCACGGTCAGCCCGGCGACCAGGCCCCAGAAGGCAGCGCCGATGCCGAACAACGTTAGCCCCGATGCGGTGACCGCAAACGCCGTCGTCGCGGCCATCCGCTCGGCTTCGTCGTTGAGCGCGATCGCCAGCGCATTGGCGAGCGGCGCCAGCAGCGCGAGACCCGCCACCAGCACGATCAGGCTCTGCGGCAAGACCGCGAAAATCGCCACCAGCGACGCGCCAAATATTGCGAAGACCAGATACGCCAGCGCATAGAACGGCCCGGTCTTCCAACGCTTGGCCGGGTCGGGATGGGCGTCGGGACCGGTGCAGATCGCCGCCGAAATCGCCGCCAGATTGGTGGTCAGCGCGCCGAACGGCGCGGACAGCAGCGAAACCAGCCCGGTGACCGAAATCAGCGGGCCGGGCTCGGGCTCGTAGCCGGCCGCCCGCAACACGGCAAGGCCCGACAGGTTCTGCGACGCCATGGTGACCAGATAGAGCGGCACGGCCAGCCCGATCGTTGCGGCCGCCGAGAAATCCGGCGCGATCAGCGTCAGCGTCGACAGTTCGGGCGCGGGCATCCCGCCGACGCGCCCCGTGAGGAAAGCCAACAACCCGCCGCCCACCAGCACGGCCAGCACAGAAAGCGCGGGATTGACCAGCCGGATCATGAAGAAGGCCGCGATCAGCGGCACGACCAGCCACGGATCGACGGGAATTGTCTTCACCGCGTTGATTGCGAAGGTCACCACAATGCCGGCCAGCATTCCGGACGCCACCGATGCCGGGATCCTGGCGATCAGCCGGGTCAGCGGTTTGAACAGGCCGGTGACGATCAGCATTGCGCCGACGATGAGGAACGCGCCGACCGCATCGGCCATGGAATAGCCGCTGGAAGCGGCCAGCAGCGCCGCGCCCGGCGTCGACCAGGCTGTAATCACCGGCATTTTGGTGCGCCAGGAGAGCCAAAGACTTTCCACCGCCATGGCGAGGCAGATCGCCGTGACCCAGCTTGCCGTCTCAAGTTGCGTCGCGCCGAGCGCGTTCGCCGCTGCGATGATCAACGCCAGCGTTCCGCCGAAGCCGACGATGGCCGCCACGAAGGCCGAAACCGGAACCGACAGACGCATCAGCCAATCTGTCCGGAGATGGCATCGACTGTGCGCAGCAGCATCGCAAGATCCTGCGGCCGCGACAGGCGGTGGTCGCCGTCGGGGATGAGCGACAGCGTCAGATCGTCGGCCGGCAGCAGGCTGACCAGTTTCAGCGCATGCTCGACCGGCACATCGGGATCGGCCATGCCCTGCAGGATGTGGACCGGGCAATGCGTGTCGATGCGGTCGCCCATCACGCGGTTTTTCCTCCCGTCCTCGATCAGGGCGCGCGTATAGATATTCGGCTCGTCCGAATATTCGGATTTTTCCGCGAAATACCCGGTCTCGGCCAACGCACTGCGCTGTGCATCCGTCAGGGCCGGCTCGATCAGTTCGGAGGTGAAGTCTGGCGCCGGCGCAAGCAGGACC
>JBGTLX010000752.1:0-8211 GCA_041743855.1 Rhizobiaceae bacterium
GCTTAGAAAGGCCGCCGCCAGGACCGTCGACGAACTCTGGTCCGTCATCGCCGACTGTCTCGCCGCTTTCAAGGTTGCCGAATGCCGCAACTATTTCGAGGCCGCGGGATATGAACCCGAGTAAATCGAATCTGCTCTAGCACTTCGAGTGATCGATGATTCGGCGGCGACAGGGGCCGTTTCGTGGTCCGGGCACGGCACTTTCCACCCAAAGCTTGTTCCACATCCATCCCCTGCAGAGAGATGGCGATTGTCATGGACAGCAAGACGAGCCAGTTCAAGGGACCGATGCGCGGGTTGCGCAACACGCGTCACCACCCGGCCACACACCGCGCCGCACGCAGTCGGATTGACCCCCGCGAGGAAAACCACAGGAGGGATGGGATGACGATTTGCAAAAAGGGTGAGCTGGCCTGCTCCGCCTGTCGTTCAGCGACGCATCCAGCTCCAGAAACTGGAACATGCTTTGCGCCGCGACAGCGGCGGCGCCGATGAAGGCGAGGAGAAAAAGCGTTCGGATGCAGTTCACCAAGGCGCCGGAATTGAGTTCGCGCCGCCTGACCACTTGAAGCAGGAATTTCTGTCAAAACCCCCGGAGTCGCGGGCTTTGACCTGCACACGGCAAAACAAAAATCGCGCCGGCGAGGCGGCGCGATTTTCATAACGGGGCTAGGTTCGAAGCTTGAAAGAGGTCACGCAGCGGGCTGGGACTCGATAGCCCGCAAGGCCTGAACCTGACGTTTGGCCGCAGCCTTTACTGCGTCCTGCACTTTTTCGAAAGCGCGCACTTCGATCTGGCGCACCCGCTCGCGGCTAATGTCGAACTCACCGGACAGCTCTTCCAGAGTCATCGGGTCGTCGGCAAGGCGGCGCGCCTCGAAGATGCGGCGCTCGCGCTCGTTCAGCACGGCAAGCGCGCCCGAGAGCATTCCGCGCCGGTTGTCCAGCTCGTCCTGTTCGATCAGAACGGTCTCGGCGCTTTCGTGATCGTCGACCAGCCAGTCCTGCCATTCGCCGGATTCGCCTTCAGAGGCGCGGATGGGCGCGTTGAGCGACGCATCGCCGGACAGGCGACGGTTCATCGACACGACCTCCGCTTCCGAGACGTTCAGCCTCGTCGCGATCTCGGTGATGTGTTCGGGCTTCAGATCGCCATCGTCGAGGGCCTGGATCTTGCCCTTGACCTTGCGCAGATTGAAGAACAGCCGCTTCTGATTGGCAGTGGTTCCCATTTTCACGAGGCTCCACGAGCGCAAAATGTACTCCTGGATCGACGCCTTGATCCACCACATCGCGTAGGTAGCGAGGCGGAAGCCCCGCTCCGGCTCGAATTTCTTGACCGCCTGCATCAGGCCGACATTGCCTTCGGAAATAACTTCGCCGATCGGCAGGCCGTAGCCGCGATAGCCCATCGCAATCTTGGCGACGAGCCGCAAATGGCTGGTGACGAGCTTGTGCGCGGCCTTGGTATCCTCATGCTCCGCATACCGCTTGGCGAGCATGTATTCTTCCTGCGGCTGAAGCATCGGAAAGCGGCGGATTTCTTCCAGGTAGCGGCTGAGGCCGCCTTCTCCGGAAACGATACTGGGCAGTGATTGGGCCATGAAGCGCCCTCCTCTCCTGATATTTGCCCCCTGAAACAGGCGGGCATATGACGCGATTTGCCTTGCACGGCCGGATCGCGGCAAACATGTTTATATAGGAACAAAACCGGAAAAGACAGGCATTGTTCGAGCGGAAACAGACTGTCACGCCGACGTGAACGATGCGAACAAGTTTTCCTGAACCAATGTTCAAAGCGTCCGAAAGCCGCAGAGCAGACCAGCCATGTCGGCCGGCATCGGGGCTTCGAAACGCATCATGGTCCCGCTTGAAGGGTGGCGAAAGGCAAGAAGTTTTGCATGAAGGGCCTGGCGGGGAAAATTCTTCGTCATGGTCCGCAACGGCTCCAACAGGATGTTAGCCTTTGTGCGAAAGGCCTGACCATAGTCCGGATCGCCGATCACCGGATGGCCGGTATGGGCCATGTGCACGCGGATCTGATGGGTGCGCCCTGTTTCGAGTCGGCATTCGACCAGCGAGGCGATTGCGGTGGCGTCCGGCTTTTCTCCGAAGCGTTCCAGCACCGTATAGCGCGTGACGGCATGGCGCGCATCGCTGCGCCCATCGGGAACGACGGCTCGGCGCGTGCGGTCGGCGGCGCGCCCGATCGCCGCGTCGATGACCCCGGCGGGGCGTTTTGGAGTGCCCCAGACCAGCGCCACATAGGCGCGCTCGAGATTGCCGGACAGGCCGTGATCGGCGAACGCTTCCGAAAGCAGGCGGTGCGCGCGGTCGGTCTTGGCTACGACCATGACGCCGGTCGTCTCCTTGTCGAGCCTGTGAACGATGCCCGGACGCTTGACCCCGCCAATGCCCGACAGGGTCGCGCCGCAATGATGGATCAGCGCATTGACCAGAGTTCCGGTCCAGTTGCCGGCGCCCGGATGCACGACAAGGCCCGCCGGCTTGTCGATCACGATGAGGTCGGAATCCTCGTAAAGCACGACGAGCGCGATATCCTCGCCTTCGGGTTCGGCCGGATCGGGTTTGGGGCGCTCGACCGCCACCGCCATCCCCGCCGCCATCTTGTGGCGCGGCTCTGCCGCAATCTTGCCGTCGACGCTAACCGCGCCCTGCCGGATCAGTCCCTGCACGCGGTTGCGCGAATAGTTGGCGCCCAGCGCTCCGGCGAGCCACAAATCGAGCCGCAGCCCTTCGGCCTCCGGGCCGGCAGCGAGCACTATCAATCCGTTTCCGGCTTCGCTATCAGGGTCGACGATCGGCACAGACATCCAGGATCACTCTCAACATGGCGCGGCCAGCGGTAGACGACGACAGCGACGAAAAACCGCTCGACCCGGCTGTCGAAAAAGTCCGAAAAAAGCTGGTGCGCTTCGTCGCCATCAACCTTGGCCTGCTTTTCGTCGCCCTTATGGCGGTGGTGGGGGCAGTTGTCTATAAAACCCGGACGACCGAGCCGCCAACGGGCGTCGACATTGCGTCGCCGGGCCGGGTGATCGAGGCGGACATCCCGCTCCCGGCAGGCGCGCGGATCGTGTCGCAATCTCTGTCTGGCGACCGCGTGGCGCTGGACGCCGAACTCACCGATGGCCGCCGCATGATCTTTCTCTACGATATCGCCGGGCGCCGGGTTATCGGACGGTTCGCCGTCACAGCCGAATGAAGCAGCGCGGTTACGATCCGATTCACTGAACGACGTGGGAACCGGCGTCAGACCCCCGGTTGCTTTTTTCTGATCCCCAGCCTATATCGCGGCTTCGTCCGCCTAAGCGCCCATCGTCTAGCGGTCAGGACACCGCCCTCTCACGGCGGGAACAGGGGTTCGATTCCCCTTGGGCGTACCAAGGTTCAAATCGCTCAAGCGGGGGGCGGGCGATCTATCAGTTCCTTGAATGGTATTTTGCGGGCGGTTTCGCGAGTGTAGCGTTGCGGCCAATGCAGTTCGGCGGCGATGCGCAAGAGCCGCAAATTGAAGTACTTGATATCCCGCTCGATCTTGTACCGGTTGAGGCCGGGGATTAGCGTGCGAATGGGAATCAAATTCTTCTCGCCAAGGCCATCGACCAGAACAAAGCGCTCCTCGCCGCCCTCGAGCGCGCGCACGACATTGCTCGGATTCATGTCGTTGACGATGAACTGATGCTTTCTAATTTCCTCATGGAACCCCGCGACCGATTCCCAGAGCCTGGTGGTGATGCCGTGAGTCCGAACGAGCCGGGCTATATTCGGCGCAAGCCCACCGTCGGCCCCACACAATTTCTCCACAACCATGCCAAGACCGAGATTGGTGTCGACCAGCCCGTAGCATCTCTGGATACAGCGCGGAATGCCGTGGGACCGGACGTGGACCGCGACGTATTCCTTCATCTCCCGAACATAGGGCGTGTAGAACTCGTAGCGACGAAACGCGCTGCCCCAAGGCTTGTCCGAGGCCGGACCCTTCTTGCTCGCCGCGCGCACGATTTTTACCAGAAGATGCTCGTGATCGGGATGCTGAAAGACATCGCGGCTTCCGCCTCGGGCCAGCCGCGGCGTATCGAGTTGCAGAGCTCCTTTGATCATCGTCAGCGTTTGCCCTTTGCCAACTAATGACTTTAGGAGAGTCTAAGGCTCTGTTCAACCGCCAAAATTCTTCGTGTGGCCGCTGCCTAGCAGGCCGAGACCAGGCTCCTTACCTTCCGTTAAGGTTAGTCGATCGTTAATTTTTCTCCCGCACAGTCTTGGCACGGATTCCGGAGAGGCGGGCCGTTTGTCAGGGACGGGACAGGATGTCGGATGTCGAGGGGGGTTCGCGTGGCGCAGGGCGCAAGGGGCCAATGCTTTGTCCGCCGCGCGACTTCTCGCGGGACGAGCTTCTGGAACTGGTTGCCGCGGGCTCCGACTGGATCTGGGAGACCGACGCGGAACTGCGCTTTTCCTGGCTGTCGGAAAACTACGAGGCCGTCACAGGCATCGATCCGGCCAAAATGCTCGGCCGCTTCCGCTTCGATTTCCTCAAACAGGTTTCCAAGGGCTCGAAGAACGCCGCGGCGCACATAGAGGATCTCCAGGCCCGGCGTCCGTTTCGCGAATTCGTTTATGAACTCAAGGGCGGCAGCCAGGATTGTCGCTGGGTCGCGATCAGCGGGTTCCCGCGCCATGGCGTCGACGGGAGTTTTTTGGGCTACCGGGGGCTCGGGCGAAACGCCACCGGCCTGGCTGCTTCCTTCGAGGAATTGCAGGACGGCGAGCCGACGAATGGCGTGTCGGAGATCGCCACTTCAGAAAGCGACATCGCCAATCCTGGCTACATACAATCCGATCTCGCCCGCACCATAGACTCCATGAAGATGGGTGTCGTGCTGCTCGATTCCGGACTGAGGGCGGAGATCATCAACCGGGCGTTCTACGACATCTGGAAGGTGACCCCGGCGGACGTTGCCGTGGGAAGTCCGTTTCGCGCACTGATGGATGTCAACCGGCACAACGGCGTCTACGACGTTCCCGACGACGGGTGGGAGGGCTACGTCGCCTCGCGGCTCGGCGAAATCCGGGCCGGCGATGTCGCGCCGCGCGAGTTCCAACGAGCCGACGGCTGCACCATGATCTATTCGGTCACCGCCCTTTCCGGCGGCAAGCGGCTGGTTTCCTACTACGACATCTCCGACATGAAATCCCGCGAGACCGAACTCGCGAAAGCGCTTGAAAAGTCTCGGCTGGCCGAGGCGGTTATCGACGGCGTCAAGGACCCGATCTTCGTCAAGGACGCGGAGCTTCGCTTCGTCCTGGTCAACAAGGCCTTCGCTTCGCTGTTCGGCAAGCAACCGAGCGACATGCTGGGCCGTCCCGGCAGTGATTTTTCCAATCCTGACGACGCGGAAATGTTCGAGCGTTCCGAGCGCGCGGTGCTGGCCAGCGGGGAACATTCCGAAGTCGAGGAGGATTTCGACTTCCAGGGCATCGGCCGGTCGCGCATCGTGCGCAAGAACCGCGTCAGCATGACGAGCGGCAAGGATTACGTCGCCTGTTTCGTCTTCGATGTAACTGACATGAAGCGCCGGGAGACCGAACTCGCCCATGCAAACAAAGCCAATGCTGACCTGCTTCGCGACCTGCGCTCGATGGTGGATAGCATGCCGACCGGCATTCTGGTTCTCGATGCCGAACTCAAGGTTCAGATCATCAACAATGCCTTCTACCGCCTGTGGAACGTCTCCGAACACGATGTCGGCGTCGGATCGGCTTTCCGCGGCTTGATGGACGCCAGCCGCCACGTCGACAGCTACGGCATGGACGAGGCCGGTTGGGAAGCCCACATCCGGCAGCGGGAAGCCGAGATCCGGTCCGGCAGCGCCGGGTCACGGGAATTGCCGCGGTCGGACGGCCGCACCATAGTCTGCTCGACGGCTGAACTTTCAGGCGGCAAGCGACTCATATCCTACCACGACGTCACGGAGATCAAGGAGCGCGAGAAGGCGCTCGAGGCGAGCATGCGCGAAAACGAGGTTTTCCAGAGTCTCATCGATAATGTTCCGGCCGCCATCTATGCCAAGCGGCCTGACCTAAAGCTGTTCTACGTCAACAAGGGCTGGTGCGACCTGACCGGTTTCACCAAGCAGGAAGCGATCGGGCGAACGGATTTTGATATCTTCGGTGCCGAAGGCGAGGCCTTCATGCAGAGCGACATCGCGATTCTGGAGACCCGCGGCACGATCGAAAGCGAAGAGACGGCGACCGCTCTCGACGGAACCGTGCGCCACCAGATAGCCCAGAAGCGGGCCATGATCGCCTCGGACGGATCCCTGTACCTCATCGGCTCCACGACGGATATCACCGAACTCAAGCAGCGCGAAACGGAGTTGCAGGAAGCGCGAAGCCGCGCGGTGCTGGCCGACCGCGCCAAGTCCGAATTCCTGGCCAATATGAGCCATGAGATCCGCACCCCGATGAACGGCGTGCTGGGCATGGCCGAGCTTCTGGCCAAATCCAGTCTCGATCCGAAGCAGAGAACCTTCACCGAGATCATCGTGAAATCGGGCAACGCGCTGCTGACGATCATCAACGACATTCTCGATTTCTCCAAAATCGACGCCGGCCAGCTTGTTCTGGACCCGGCACCATTCAAACTCGCCGAGGCCATCGAGGATGTCGCGACCCTGATTTTCACACGCGCCAAGGAGAAGGACCTCGAACTGATCGTTCGCGTCGAGCCCGGACTGCCGGATCTGTTTGTCGGCGACGTGGGCCGCATCCGCCAGGTGATCACCAATCTTGTCGGCAACGCGGTCAAATTCACCGATTCCGGCCACGTGCTGGTCGATGTCAGCGGGCGGCCTCAAGGCGCAGGCACGCAATTGCTGATCTCGGTGTCCGACACCGGCATCGGCATCCCCGCCGACAAGTTGGGTCATGTTTTCGAGAAGTTCAGCCAGGTTGACGCCTCTTCCACCCGGCGACACGAGGGAACCGGCCTCGGCCTCGCCATCACGGCTCGGCTTGTCGCTCTGATGGACGGCGAGATCGGCGTCGAGAGCGCCGAGGGCCATGGCTCGAAATTCTGGTTTACGATCAACCTCCCGAACGCCGGCCAATCCGGTATGAAAAGGGTGACGCCTTTCGACGTTACCGGCGCGCGCATTCTCGTCATCGACGACAACACCGTGAACCGGGCGATCCTGCTCGAGCAAATGGCCTCGTGGACCTTCGATTCCTGCGCCGCACGGGACGGTCCTGAAGGACTCAGGGTCCTGTTTGCGGCCGCGGCCCATGGCGTGCCCGTCGATTGCATCGTTCTCGACTACCAGATGCCGGGCATGACCGGCGCGGATGTGGCTCGCATCGTGCGGACGACCGAGGCAGTTGCCGACACGCCGATCGTCATGCTGACCTCGGTCGACCAGTCGCTGTCGAATTCGAACCACCGCGACCTGGCGATCGACGCGCAACTGATCAAGCCGGCCCGCTCTTCGGTCCTGCTGGAGACGCTGGTCGCCACCATCCAGAAGCACCGGTCTGTGGGGAGTAGTGAGCCGGGCGAGGACGCCGCAAAACATGGATCGGAGCAGCTTCCGGCCGAAGCTCTACCCATGCGCAGCAGGACCGGCCCGGACGATCTGCATCGCATCGACATTCTTGTGGCCGAGGACAATGAGGTAAACCAGCTTGTCTTCACCCAAATCCTCGGCGAAACCGACTACAGCTTCGTGATCGTCGGCAATGGCAGGCTGGCCGTCGAGGCTTTCGGCAAAATTAACCCGCGCATGATCCTTATGGACGTGTCCATGCCCGAGATGAACGGGCTGGAGGCGAGCGCCGAAATTCGACGGCGGGAAGCAGAAACCGGCAGCCACGTGCCGATCGTCGGCGTCACGGCCCACGCCTTGAAAGGTGACCGCGAGCGCTGTCTGGACGCCGGAATGGATGACTATCTGCCGAAACCGATCAGTCCAAAGGCGCTGATCGAGAAGATCGAGCGGTGGGCCTGGCATCAGGTGCAAGCCGGCCGGGACGTCGGCTGAAGAATCTAAAGAATGTGTACCGGCGAGCGCCGCGCCCGCCGGTGCTCAAATCGGCCGAATGAAAATTACTCGGCTGCGGCTTCTTCCGGAGCCGCTTCCTCGGCCGCGGCGGGGGGCGCCGCCGAAGCCGCCGCAATCGCGGCCGCTGCGT
>JBGTLX010000753.1:0-3960 GCA_041743855.1 Rhizobiaceae bacterium
CTTCTCCTCGTTCAGCCTGCAAACCCTCAATCTTGCGCAAGATAGCGAATGGCTTCAGGCCGGCGGCAATATCGTAGGCTCGGTCGTGCTCTGCCTGCTCGCCGTCTGGCTCGGCCATTTGTTCGCGCAGTCGATCAACGCTCTGAAGTGGATCTGACCCATGCCGCTCTCTCGTGACGCCGGTTTGCTGCGCATCTTCATCGGCGAGGACGACAAGGCGGGCCACACCCCGCTTTACGAGGCAATCGTGCTCAAAGCGCGCGAGATGGGCCTGGCCGGCGCCACCGTGTTGCGCGGGCCGCTGGGCTTCGGCCATTCGAGCGTGCTGCACACCACCAAGATCTTGCGCCTGTCGCAGGACCTGCCGCTGGTGATCGAGATCGTCGATGCCGAGGACAAGATCGGCAAGTTCGTCGCCGCCATCGAGCCGATCATGGGCAGCGCGCTGATCACCACCGAGAAGGTCAAGGTGATCCGCTACGGCGACGGCCGACCTTGCGATCCGCACTAGTCTCGTCGGTATTGAAATGTGCGACGAAGCTTTTGATGACCTGGTCTGCGAGCTCACCCTGACGCCCCTTTGACGTACCCGAGCGGCGCGCGAGCGGGCCGTCGAGCAGCAGCGTGGCGAGGCCGTGGACGAATCCCCAACAGGCAAAGGCTAGATTGCGTCGCGCCTCGGCCCGCTCGCTGGCGAAGCTCCTGTTGATCGCTTGGACAAGCTCGCCAAACGCGGCATCGGCATTGTGCAGCGCCTCGGGATGGTCCTCGATCGGCACCGCATCCGAGCGGAACATAACCCGGAAATATCCCGGGTGGCGCAGCGCGAAGTTCACATAGGTCCTGGCGACGGCCTCGATCGCGCTCTTTTGCGAAGCGCCCTGTTTATCCAATGAGCGCGCCAGCTCCTGCTGGAGCATGCCGAACCCGTCCGAGGCGATTCCGGCGAGGATAGCCTCGCGATCGGCGAAATAATGGTACGGCGCCTGATGGCTCACGCCGGCTTTGCGCGCCACCTCGCGCATGCTGAGCCGGTCAAGCCCCCCCTCTTCGATCAGAGCAAGGCTCGCATCCAGCACTTTTTGGCGGAGATCCGTGGGCTTTCGCATCGCAGGAAATTATTTGGCAGGTGGACTTGACACTGTCAAGTCCACACCCATTTACTAGACACTGTCAAGTTAATCCGCTGACCAAAAGGAGAGCCCCGATGAACACCGTGACGACATACGAAGCCGCCGACAAAGTCGACTTTTCTTTCCCCTATGTGCTCGTGTCGAGCACCTTGGCAACCCTCGCCAGCCTGGCCGCCGTCTGGGTCTGGGCCGTTACGACCCTTGGCCCGCTGGCCGGAGCCTAACGGAGTCGCAAATCCTTTAGCCAGGCTAGAAGAGTCACCGTGCTTGGTTTTTCAATTCACTAGGAGATGCCCCCATGACCAGATCCCACGCAATTATAGGCAGCGCTTTGGCGGCTGCGATCATCAACGCTCTCGTTGCCTTGGTTCTCATCGTTGCACTGACGCCGGAGGCCGCGCAGATCGAACCGCAGCAGCAGAACCCCTCGACGTCTCTCTATCGACTGTCGCCGATACCCGCCGGCGCCGATTGGGGTCGGTCCTAGACCCCGGCGAAATGGTGAGGAGAGACCAAATTCGAAGTCCCAAAACGACCCTCTTGACACTGTCAACTCTTACTCTAAATTAGACAGTGTCAAGCCGGTTTAAAGCGCGGAAGGATGCCCTCGATGACCGCCACGAACCAAACTGTGCAGACCCCGGACACTGATCGCGCCTTGCACGCCACGCTTGCGCTTCAGCGCGCTGCCTTCCTGCGCGATGGTCCCCCGACGCTGCAGCAGCGCCGGGTCGACCTCACCAAACTCAAGGAAGCCATTTTGGCGCGGCAGGATGAATTCGTCGCCGCGCTCGATGCCGATTTCGGTCATAGGTCGCGTCAAGAGTCCCTAATGTTCGACTTGGGGACGACGGTTGGCGGCATCAACTATCTGCACGGCAATCTGCGACGCTTCATGCGCCCCGAGCGGCGTCACGTGGCAGCCATCTTCAAGCTGGCCTCGGCAAAAATCGTGTACCAGCCGCTTGGTGTGGTCGGCATCGTTTCGCCGGGGAACTTCCCGGTTTCCCTGGCCTTGGTTCCGCTCGCCACCGCCCTTGCCGCCGGCAATCGCGTGATGCTGAAGCCGTCGGAGATGACACCCGCAACCACGGATCTGCTTGCCGCCATGCTCGCCGAGACGTTCGACCAGGAGCAGGTCGCCGTCGTGACCGGCGACGCCAAGGTCGGCAGCGCGTTTTCGAGCCTTCCCTTCGACCATCTCTTCTTCACCGGCAGCATTCCGGTCGGTCGTGCCATCATGCGCGCAGCGAGTGAGAACTTGGTTCCGGTGACGTTGGAGCTTGGCGGCAAATCGCCGACCATCGTCGAGGAAGGCTACTCGTTGCATACCGCCGCGCGACGCATCGCCTCTGGCAAGTGCGCCAATGGCGGCCAAATTTGTGTCTCACCCGACTATCTCCTCCTGCCCAAGAGCGAAACAGAGGACTTCATCGCGGCCTACCGGCAAGAGGTCGATACGCAATATCCCAACCTTGGCGACAATTCCGACTACACCTCGATTGTGAACGATCGACACTTCGCACGCCTGTCAGGATTGGTGGAAGATGCGAAGGCGAAAGGCGCCCGCGTCATCGAGCTCGGGACCAAGCAGCAGGCCGGCTCGCGCAGGTTTCCGCCGGTGCTGCTGCTCGACGTCACCGACGAGATGGCGGTGATGCAGGAGGAGATCTTCGGCCCGATCCTGCCGGTCGTGACCTATGACCGGCTGGACGATGCCATCGCCTATGTGAATGCGCGGCCGCGCCCGCTTGCGCTCTATTTCTTCGGCAACGATGCGGAGTCGCAAGCCCGTGTCCTGGAGCGGACGACTTCCGGCAGCGTGCTCGTCAACGACACCATTCTGCAATACGCCCAGGACGATCTGCCCTTTGGCGGCGTCGGGCCAAGCGGCATGGGCACTTACCACGGTGCCGAGGGTTTCAAGACCATGAGCCACGCCAAGAGCGTGTTCCAGCAGGCACGGTTCGACCTCGCCGACCTCTTCCGCCCGCCCTTCGGCAGGGTTTACGACTTCCTGCTCAACGTCATGCTGCGCTAGGCAATGAGCGATGATGGTGAAGCATGGCCAGTCGCGGCTATGCTTTACGCCCGCACTGCCCAAAGGCCGGGCAATTTGCCGGCAATTTCCGCAACTCGCGCCATGTTTCCGCCGCAACGAACCATGGTAATATGAGTTGAGCTGGGCTTCTGCGATGACCATTAAAATCAAAGTCAATGGCGCCGACCATGAGGTCGATGTCGACGGCGACATCCCCTTGCTGTGGGTGCTGCGCGACGTGCTCGGCATGACCGGCACCAAATTCGGCTGCGGCATGGCGCTGTGCGGCGCCTGCACCGTGCATATGAACGGAAGTCCCATTCGCTCCTGCATCTTCCCGGTCGGCAGCATCGGCGAGTCGGAGATCACCACCATCGAGGCGGTCGGAGCGACGCCGGCAGGTGAGAAGATTCAAAAAGCGTGGCTCGACCTCGAAGTCATCCAGTGCGGATATTGCCAGCCCGGCCAGATCATGTCGGCCTCGGCGTTGCTCGCGAGCAATCCCAACCCGACCGACGCCGACATCGACGCGGCGATGTCGGGCAATATCTGCCGCTGCGGCACCTACGTGCGCATCCGCGAGGCGATCAAACAGGCCGCCAAAGGATCGCCGTCCGGCGCCCAAGGAGGATGATCGTGCGGCTCGATCGCTTGAATCAGCACCTCGACGATCCCGACCAAACCGCGCCTGACAGCTTCGTCTCGCGCCGAACGTTTCTGATCGCTGGAGCGGCCGCCGGCGGCGGCCTGCTGCTGAGCCTCAGCCTCCCCTCGCTGGTCTCGCCG
>JBGTLX010000754.1:0-7295 GCA_041743855.1 Rhizobiaceae bacterium
CGGCTCGACCACCGGCCAGCGGATGGCGTCCTGCACCGCGTCCGGTTCCGAGATCGGCCGGTCGAGCATGGAAATGCAGTCGTGCCGCTCGAGATAGGTCGTGTCGGGCAGGATCAGGTCGGCATAGGCCACCATTTCCGAGGCGTAGGCGTCCGAATAGATGATTTTTGGGATGACGTACTCGCCGGTCGCCTCGTCCTTGTCCTCCAGCATCTTGATGACGCCCGCCGTGTTCATCGACGAGTTCCAGGCCATGTTGGCCATGTAGAGGAACAGCAAGTCGATGGGATACGGATCGCCGGCGTGGGCGTTGGCGATGACCATGTGCATCAGGCCATGGGCAGCGATCGGCGCATCCCAGGAGAACGCCTTGTCGATGCGCATCGGCTTGCCGTCGGGATCGATCAGCAGATCCTCCGGCCCGCGCGGAAAACCCAGATGCGGCCCGGACAATGGCTTGGCGGAGCCGAAATGCTCGGCCCGTCCGTGCGGCGTCGGATGCGCCTCGATGGGTTTGGGATAGGGCGGCTCGAAGCGGAATGCGCCGGGACAATCGACCGCGCCGATCAGCACCTGCAGTACATGCAGCGCGCGCGCTGTCTGAAAGCCGTTGGAATGCGCCGAAAGACCGCGCATGGCATGAAACGACACCGGCCGCCCGGTAAAACCTTCATGCCGGCCGCCGTTCATGTCGGTCCAGGGCTGTTCGATGAAGATCGCCTCGTCGAAGGCGGTGCGGGCAATTTCGGCAGCCAGTCCGCGTATGGTTTCGGCCGGGACTCCGGTTTCGCCCGCAACCGCTTCCGGCGCATATTTCGGATCGAGATAACGCTCCGCGAGCAGTTGGAAGGACGGCACGGCGAAGCGGCCATCCTCGAGCCTGTAGCGTCCGGATAGGGCCGGACGCGCGCCTTTGCTCCCTTGCGGAACCGCCCTTTCGGTGACTGTCTCGAAGATCAGCGGCTTGCCGTCCAGGTCGCGAGCGAAAAGGCCGTGATCGGCGGTTCCGGGCGCCTCGACCACCAGCCATGGCGCGTTCGAATAGCGCACCAGATAGTCCACGTCGATTTTCCGGGCTTTGAGCAATTCATGCACGACCGCGAGGATCAGCAGGCCGTCCGTACCGGGGCGAATGCCGATCCAGTTGTCGGCCACCGCCGAATAGCCGGTGCGGACCGGATTGACCGAGACGAAGCGCGCGCCGTTCTTCTTGACCTTGGCGATGCCCATCTTGAGCGGGTTGGAATCGTGGTCTTCGGCGACCCCGAACATGACGAACAGCTTCGTCCGGTCCCAGTCCGGTGCGCCGAACTCCCAGAACGCGCCGCCAATCGTCATGATGCCGGCCGCCGCCATGTTGACCGAACAGAAGCCGCCATGCGCCGCATAGTTCGGCGTGCCATATTGCTGCGCCCAGAATCCGGTCAGCGACTGCGACTGGTCGCGCCCGGTGAAGAACGCCAATTTCTTCGGATCGGACTGACGCACCCCGTCGAGCCAGCCGACCGCGATGCCCAGCGCTTCATCCCATGAAATTTCGCGGAACTCGCCGGACCCGCGAGGCCCGGTGCGCAACAGCGGCGCGCGCAGCCGCGCCGGCGCGTAATGCTGCATGATGCCCGCCGACCCCTTGGCGCAGAGCACGCCCTTGTTCACCGGATGGTCGCGGTTGCCTTCGATGTAGCGTATCTTGCCGTCCTTGATGTGCACGTCGATGCCGCAACGGCACGCGCACATATAGCAAGTCGTCTTGCGGACCTCGTCGGAAACGGGTCTGGAAAGAGGGACTCGCGGTTTCGACGTCATCGGCAAAGTTCCATGCCGCGAGTCCTAGCGAGGACCCACGGCAAAGGAAATGGCCGCCGGCGTCATTTCACGGCGAATATATTATGAGCATAAGGGACGAGGGTCGCCGAACTGCCGACCGTTGCTCTCAATTGACCACGACGATGCGGGTGTTTCCGCGCCCGACCTGCTCGACCAGCGAATAAAACCTTGCGGCATTCGCCGTTTTCAGCCGTACGCAGCCATGCGAGGCCGGCCTGCCGAGATTCTTGACGTAGTTGGTGCCGTGGATGGCATAGCCGCGGTGGTAAAACACGGAATAAGGCATCGGCGACATGTCGTATTTGCGCGAATACCACATTCGGTGAAGCCGCGTCGGTCGCCAGGTTCCGCGCGGCGTGACATATCCCTTCCGTGCCGTGGATACTTTCCAACGATGGATCACCCGTCCATGCTTGGTCACGGTCATCGTCTGCGAGGACAAATCGATTTTTGCGACGAGGCTGGCCGCGAGGCCCTGTGCCCCGGAGCCCAGCAGCATCGTGAGACATGCCGCCAGCATCAGAATCGATTTCTTCATCTGCCCGATTCCCCTTGACCGTTTGCTGACGTTGTTTCCGAGCTTCAGACCTTCCGATGAACAATACAGCACAGCTTGCGTAAACTTTCGCTACCGCAACCGCGTCGAATTTGAACAATTTCATGTGACATTCCAGACGCGATCGCTGCCCCGTTTACAGAAATCGCCCGGCTTCTCTGGTGTCCCGGCGAACTTGATTTTACCCCGCCCCCTGATACACGCATTTATCCGCAGATATCGTGGCCAAGGAGATCGCGCCGTGAAGCTCTCGAAAACGATAGTCGCTGCGGCGTTTCTGGCGCTGGCCTCCGCTACGGCGGCCGTGGCAGCGAGGACCGATCTCGTCTTGGGAATGCCGCTGGAGCCGCCGCATCTGGACCCGACGGCCGGCGCGGCCGCAGCGATCGACGAAGTACTCTACGCGAACGTATTCGAAGGCCTGACCCGGATAGGCTCGCGGGGCGAGGTCTTGCCGGCGCTTGCCGAAAGCTGGACTGTTTCGGACGACGGCAAGATTTACACGTTCAAGGTTCGCACAGGCGTCAAATTCCATGATGGAACGGATTTCGACGCCGAAGACGTCAAATTTTCGCTCGACCGCGCGCGCGGCGACGGCTCGATAAACGCGCAAAAGGGCCTGTTCGCCGCGATCGATGCCGTCGAAGCGACCGATCCCGCGACGGTCATGGTCACGCTGAAAACGCCCCAAGGCTCGTTTCTCTACAATCTCGGCTGGGGCGACGCGGTGATTGTGGCGCCGGAATCGGCTGCGACGAACATGACCAATCCTGTCGGCACCGGGCCGTTCAAATTCGACAACTGGGCCAAGGGGTCATCGATCACCATCGTCAAATCCGATGCCTACTGGGGCGATCCGGCAGCGCTGGAGCGCGCCGAATTCCGCATCATTCCGGACGCGGCGGCCGCCATTCCGGCGCTGCTGTCGGGCGACGTCCAGGCACTGCCCAATTTCCAGCTTGGGGACGCGCTTGCCCAGGTTCAATCCGATCCGCGCTTCAAGGTGGTGATCGGCTCGACCGAAGGCGAAACGGTGCTGTCGACCAATAACAAGAAGCCTCCATTCGATAACCCCAGGGTACGCCAGGCGATCGCCCACGCGATAGACCGACAGGCGATCATCGACGGCGCTTCGGGTGGTTTCGGCGTGCCGATCGGCTCGCATTTCGCACCCCACAATCCGGCCTATGTCGATCTCACCGGAACCTATCCCTACGATGTCGCGAAGGCGAAGCAATTGCTGAAGGAAGCCGGGTTCGAGAACGGGTTCACGGCGACACTGAAGCTGCCCCCCGTTCCCTATGCGCGCGACGGCGGCCAGATCGTCGCTTCGCAATTGCGCGAGATCGGCATCGAACTGGAGATCGTCCCGGTCGAGTGGGCGGACTGGCTAAAACAGGTCTTCACCGAAAAAGACTACGATCTGTCGATGGTGTCCCACACCGAGCCCAACGACATCGATATCTATGCGCGTAAGGACTATTATTTCAATTACGACAATCCGGCTTTCGACGCCATCATCGAAAAGCTGAACCTGACTTCGGACGAGACCACGCGCAAGGAACTCTATGGCCAAGCTCAGAAGATATTGGCAGATGACGCGGTTGTCGGGTTCCTGTTCGAACTGCCTAAAATCGGCATTTGGGACGCCAAGGTTGAAGGATTATGGGAAAATTCGCCGATTCAGGCGAACGATCTGACGAAGGTGAAGTGGGTGGATTGAGCAGCCGGGACGCGGAGCGGCTGTCTTGACCACCTACCTTCTCAAACGTCTTCTCACCGCCCTAGCCACCCTCATCGTCGCCTCCATCGTCGTCTTTACGGTGCTTGAAATCCTGCCGGGCGACCCGGCGCGGTTGATGCTCGGCATGAACGCCACCGAGGATGCCGTGCAGGCGCTGCGCGAGCAGATGGGCCTCGATCAGCCTCTGCCCATCCGCTATCTCGGCTGGCTCGGCGGGATGCTGGCGCTCGATTTCGGACGCTCCTACACCTACTCCGTTCCCGTCATCGACCTGATCGCCGAACGCGCGGCGGTTTCGCTGCCGCTTGCAGTCATCGCGCTCATCCTGTCGACCGCGATCGCCATTCCGGCCGGCATCTTCGCCGCGAGCCGTCGCGGACGCGCGGCGGATACGCTCGCCATGGGCGCGGCGCAGTTCGGGGTGGCCATTCCAAACTTCTGGTTTGCCCTGCTACTGGTTTATGTCTTTGCCGTATGGCTGCGGCTGGTCCCGGCGGGCGGCTTTCCCGGCTGGAGCGCGGGCGTGGGTCCTGCCCTGAAGGCGCTGATCCTGCCTGCGGTAGCGCTCGCCCTGCCCCAGGCGGCCATCCTGGCGCGCGTTGCCCGCGCCGCCCTGATCGACGTGCTCGGCGAGGATTTCATCCGCACCGCCCGCGCCAAGGGGCTGCCCTGGCGGACTGTGCTCTGGCGTCACGCGCTGCGCAACGCGATGATCCCCGTGCTGACCATTCTCGGCCTGCAATTCGCTTTCCTGCTCGCGGGAACGGTCATCATCGAGAACGTCTTCTATCTGCCTGGCCTCGGCCGGCTGGTGTTCCAGGCCATCACCCAGCGCGACCTGATCGTCGTCGAGAGCGTGATCATGCTGCTGGTCGCCACCGTGATCGTCGTCAACTTCCTGGTCGACATGTCCTACGCGCTCGTCGATCCACGGCTGAGAGCCGGCCGATGAGCGGCAACGCGCAAATGCGGGATATGAACGGCGGCTTTCTTGCCCGGGCCTTCCTAAACCGCTCTTTCATTATCGGCTTCGCGATTACGGCAATTATCGCGGCGATGGCGCTGCTGTCGTTCGTCTGGACGCCTTACGATGTCACGAGGCTGATCGTGGCGGAACGCATGCAGGCCCCTTCCGCCACACACTGGTTCGGCACCGACCAGTTCGGGCGCGACGTGCTGTCGATGATCATGGTCGGCGCGCGCAATTCCATAGCCGTCGCTTTGGTGGCGGTCGGCATCGGCATGGGGCTGGGCGTGCCGCTCGGCTGCTGGGCAGCGGCGCGAGGCGGCATCGTCGACGACATTCTGATGCGCTTCAGCGACCTCGTCTTCGCCTTTCCGGCCCTGCTCTCTGCGATCATGATCACCGCGATCTTCGGACCGGGAGCGATCAATGCGATCATCGCCATCGGCATCTTCAACATCCCCGTATTCGCCCGTGTTTCGCGCGCGGGCGCGCTCGCGCTGTGGCCACGCGAATTCATTCTTGCCGCCCGCGCCGCCGGCAAGGGCAAGGCCTTGATCACGATCGAGCATATATTGCCCAACATCGCCAATCTGCTGCTGGTGCAAGGCACCATTCAGTTCGCGCTGGGCATCCTCGCCGAAGCCGGCCTGTCCTATCTGGGCTTGGGCGCGCAGCCGCCCATGCCGAGTTGGGGCCGCATGCTGTTCGACGCGCAGACACGGATGATCGTCGCGCCCTTTCTCGCCATCTTTCCAGGCATGGCGATCGTCATCACCGTGCTCGGTCTGAACCTCATCGGCGATGGCATCGCCGATGCCCTCGATCCGAGACTGCGGCGACGGATATGAGCCTTCTCGAAATCGAGAACCTGTCGATGACGATCGGCGGCATGCCGATCCTCAAGGACATCGATCTGGCAGTCGCTGCCGGCGACGTGGTCGGGCTGGTTGGCGAATCGGGTTCCGGGAAATCGATGACGGCGCTGACGGTCATGCGTCTTGCTCCTGAAGCCGCGCGAGCCGCCGGCCGTATCAGCTTCGACGGCATCGATATTCTCGGCGCGTCTGAAGACCGGATGTGTGGGTTGCGCGGCGACGACATCGGCATCGTGTTCCAGGAGCCGATGACCGCGCTGAACCCGCTGAAGACGATCGGCGAACAGGTCGCTGAGGGCATACGCTGGCACAGGAAGGCCAACCGGGCCGACGCCGAAATCGCCGCGCGAAAGATGCTGGAACGCGTCGGCCTGCAGCCGGCCCAATTTCCATTGTCGCGCTATCCGCACCAATTGTCCGGAGGTCAACGCCAGCGGGTGGTGATTGCGATTGCGTGCGCGCTCAAACCCAAACTCCTGATTGCCGACGAACCGACGACGGCGATCGATGTCGTGCTTCAGGCGCAGATACTGGAATTGTTGCGAGATCTGGTCGACGAAAACCGCATGGGCCTGCTGCTCATCTCGCACGACCTGGCCATCGTCACCGAAATGGCAGACCGCATCGTTATCCTGCGGCACGGGGAAGTGATGGATTCGGGCGAACCCGCGCGCCTGCTGTCGGAGCAGGTCCACCCCTACACGCGGCAATTGGCAAGCGCGTCGATGCATGTGCCGGAGTTGCGGGCTCTCTCCCTCCCCCTTGCGGGGAGGGTGTCGGCGGAGCCGACGGGTGGGGGTGGAGAAGACGCGCTTCGTCCGTCCAGAATTGAGCATTCGTCACGACCCCCACCCGGCCCTTCGGGCCACCCTCCCCGCAAGGGGGAGGGTAAAGAGGCGCTGCTCGACGTCCACAACATTTCCCGCCACTATCCCGGCCGGCGCGCATCCTTGTTTCACAAACCGGAGCCTTTCCGTGCCGTGGACGATGTTTCCTTTTCCATCGCCGCGGGCCGTTCCACATCGCTGGTCGGCCGGTCGGGATCAGGAAAAACGACGCTGGCCCGCATGATCCTGGCGCTGGACGTGCCGACTGCCGGCACGATCAGCTTGCTGGGCCGTCAGGTGACAGGCGCGGACGAGGCGTCGCTGAAACTCGCCCGCCGCGACATGCAGATCGTGTTCCAGGACCCTTACGGCTCCTTCGATCCGCGTCACAAGGCCGAGCGGCTGGTCGCGGAGCCGCTGCATCTGCTCGAAAAAAAGCCGAGCGCGGCCGAACGGCGCGACATGGTCGCCGACGCCTTCCACGAAGTCGGGCTGGCGC
>JBGTLX010000755.1:0-1621 GCA_041743855.1 Rhizobiaceae bacterium
AAGCCGCGCAGGCGGCCGGGGCGCGCCTGACCCATGTCTCGGCGATCGGCGCGGATGCTGCGTCGCGCTCGCGTTACGCGCGCACCAAGGCCAGCGCCGAAAAAGCAGCCTTCGAAACGCTGGGCGGCGAAGCTGTCGTCCTGCGCCCGTCGATCATCTTCGGTCCCGAAGACCATTTCTTCAATCGCTTCGCCGATATGGCCCGGCTGTCGCCCTTTCTGCCGCTGATCGGCGGCGGCGTGACCAAATTTCAGCCGGTCTATGCCGGCGATGTCGCCGAAGCGGTGACGCGCTCGGTGGACGGCGCGGTCGCCGGCGGCAGTATCTATGAACTCGGCGGGCCGGACGTGATGGATTTCCGGCAGATCATGGAACAGTTGCTCGAAGTCATCGGCCGCAAGCGCATGCTCCTGCCGATCCCCTGGTGGGCGGCCTCCCTGCAGGCCTCGGTGCTCGGCATGCTGCCGAACCCGCTTTTGACGCGGGATCAGGTGACGCTGCTCAAGCAGGACAATGTCGTATCGCGCGCTGCGGAGCAGGACGGCCGCACCCTGGCCGGCATGGGCATCCACCCGCAATCCACGGCGACGATCCTGCCCAGCTATTTGTGGCGCTACCGCGTCGCTGGGCAGTTCGGGCGCAAGAGCGCAGCCTGACATCGCTTTGGAGCAGATCGCCGCTTTTTTGCCGGAGGGGTTGAGCCCGGCCGTCGCCGCGCTGCTCGTGGTCGCCAGTTTCTTCACCTCGGCGCTGACTGCCGCCTTCGGGGTCGGCGGCGGCGTCGCCATGCTGGCGCTGATGGGCCTGTTCGTGCCGGTCGCCTCGCTGATACCGGTTCACGGCGCGGTGCAGGTCGGCTCGAACACCGGACGCGCCTGGCGCCAGCGGGCCCATGTGCGCATGGATGTCGCCGCGCCCTTCATCGCGGGCAGCGTCGTCGGCGCTATCGGCGGGGCGTTCCTGGTCGTCGAGCTGCCGGACGCGCTGCTCAAGCTTGTGCTCGGTTCGTTCATCCTCGTGCTCATCTGGGCCAAGATTCCGAGCATCGGTCGGCTGACCCGTTTCGGGCTGGCCGCGGCAAGCGTCGTCCTGGCCTTCGGCAGCATGTTGGTCGGCGCGACCGGACCGCTCGTCTCGGTGCTGTTCGCCAAATTCTTCGACAATGACCGCCGGGCGCTGGTCGCCACCCACGCGGCGGGCATGACGGCCCAGCATCTGTCGAAGATCGTCGTCTTCGGCTTTGCCGGTTTCGCCTTCGGCGCATGGTTGCCGCTGATCGCGGCGATGATCCTGTCCGGCTTTCTCGGCACGCTCCACGGGACGAGATTGCTCGACATGCTGCCCGAGGAATCGTTTCGCAAATGGTTCAGGATCGGCCTCACCATTCTGGCTCTCGACCTGATGCGGCGCGGGGTTTTTGGACTTTTCTGATCAGCCCCAAACCAGCAACGCGATAAGACCGACGCTGCCGACCACTAGCCGCCACCAGGCAAACAGCGCAAATCCGTGGCGCGACACATAATCGAGCAGATAGCGGACGACGATGACCGCCATGACAAAGGCGGCTAGGAAACCGACCGTGATGATCGGCAAATCGGCGGCCGACAGCACATCGCGGTTT
>JBGTLX010000756.1:0-7129 GCA_041743855.1 Rhizobiaceae bacterium
ATCCTCGACAGGATCACGCAGCTCGCGCCGCCGCGCAAGAACGCCGCCATCGACGCGGCGCTTGCCGCCATCCGGTCCGAGTTCCCTTCGATCACCGATTTCGAGCGCGATTTCCCGAGCGTCTGCTTCGCGCTCGCCACGGGCGTCGGCAAGACGCGGCTGATGGGCGCGTTCATCGCCTATCTGCACGCCGCGCACGGGCTGAAAAATTTCTTCGTGCTCGCGCCCAACCTCACCATCTACGACAAGCTGATCACGGATTTCACCCGCAACACCCCAAAATACGTGTTCAGCGGCATCGCCGAATTCGCCGTCTCGCCGCCGGTCATCACCATCGGCGAGAATTACGAGCGCAGGGTCGCCGGCGGCGGCGATCTCTTCCCCACCAGCATCAACATCTTCAACATATCAAAGATCAATTCCGAGGTTCGCGGCGGCCGAAGCCCGCGCATCCGCTCGTTCCGCGAAGAGATCGGCGAGAGCTATTTCGACTATCTGGCCGGGCTCGACGATCTGGTCCTCATCATGGACGAATCGCACCGCTACCGCGCTTCGGCCGGCATCCGCGCCATCAACGAGCTGAAGCCGGTGCTGGGGCTGGAACTGACGGCGACGCCCTTCGTCGAAACGCGGGGCGAGCCTGTCCGGTTCAGGAACATCGTCTTCGACTATCCGCTGGCGAAGGCCATGGAGGACGGCTTCGTCAAGGAGGCGGCAGTCGTCACCCGCAAGGATTTTTCGGCGCTCGGCATGTCGTCGCAAACCCTCCAGCAGATCAAGCTGGAGGACGGGGTTAAGCTGCACGAGAGCGTCAAGGTGGAACTCGAGACCTATGCCCGCCAGACCGGTGAGCGCATCGTCAAACCGTTCATGCTGGTGATCGCCCGCGACACGTCGCATGCGGCCGAGCTGGTGCGGTTGATCCAGTCAGAAAAATTCGACGGCGGGCGCTATGCGGACAAGGTGATCCAGGTCGACTCAAGCGTCCGGGAAGAAGAGACGATCGCGCGGCTGTTGAAGGTGGAGCGGGCCGACGAGCCGACCGAGATCGTCATCCATGTGAACATGCTGAAGGAAGGGTGGGATGTCACCAACCTCTATACGATCGTGCCGCTGCGCGCCGCCAATGCGCGCACACTGATCGAGCAATCGATCGGACGCGGCCTGCGCCTGCCCTATGGAAGACGGACGGGCGTCACCGCCGTCGACCGGTTGAACATTGTCGCCCACGACCGCTTTCAGGAGATCCTGGACGAAGCCAAACGGCCGGGCTCGACCATCGCCTTCAGCCAGATTGTGCTCACGGATGCAGAACTGGATCAAAAGACGGTCACCAGCATCTCGCAGCCGATACTGGCGTCGAAACTCGGCATCCGCCCGGAAGCGCAGATGCTCAACGCGGCGGGTTTAGGCGAGGCGCAGACCGGTTTTGACCGGGAGGAAAGCGAGATATCCCGCATCGTTTACGAGGCGATCGGCCGTTATGAAAACCGTCCGGTCGAGCTTCCCGGCGTCGCGCATCTACGCAGCGCCGCCGTGCAGGCGCAATTGCTGCGCGCGGTGGAAAGCCGCTACCGGCCGGCGCAGGCTGAGCTGGAAAACGTCGCCAAAAAACCCGATCTGGCCGCACTTGTGGCCCAGACTGCCGAAATGGTGGTCCAGCACACGATCGACATTCCGCGTATTCTCGTTGCGCCGCGGGGCGAAATCAGAGCCGGCTTCAAGCCCTTCACGTTGGATTTATCGCGGCTGCGCTTCGAGGTTCCCGACGAGACGCTGTGGGCGGCGCATCTGCGCACCGGACAGGTCGACCGGATCGGTTTCGGTTCGGGCGCGGCCGACGACCAGAAGCTCGAAGACCACATCGTCGGCGCGCTCGTGGATTTCGACGATGTCGCCTATGAGGACCATTCCGACCTGCTCTACGATCTGGCCGGACAGGCGGCGCGCCATCTCCTGTCCACGCTCACCGACGAAGAAGCCCGGAAGGTGCTGCGGCTTTACGGCGGCGAGATCGCGGGCTTGCTGCATGAGCAGATGCAGCAGCATTTCTGGCAGGATTCTGCCGGCGATCATGAGGTGGTGGTGACGCGCGGGTTTTCCACGCTGCGCGACCGCGCCTATACGAGATCAGCGGACGAGCCATTGCTCGACTTCCGCGTGTCCCCTCCCGACAAGAGCAACATGGCGCGCTATCTGTTCGGCGGCTTTTCGCGCTGTCTTTACGCGGAGGAGAAATTCCAGTCGGAGGCGGAGCGAAGGTTGGCCGTGATCCTCGACCGCGAAGCCGAAAAATGGTTCAAGCCGGCGAAAGGCCAGTTCCAGCTTTACTACCGCTCCGGGCCTGAGCACCTCGAATACCAGCCGGATTTCGTCGCCGAAACGCAAACTCGTATTTTCATGCTGGAGCCGAAAGCCGCGAACCAGATGGGCGAAGGCCATGTGCTGGCCAAGCGCGACGCGGCCATGCTGTGGTGCGGCCGCGCCAGCGCCCACGCCGCAAGTCATGGCGGCAAGCGCTGGACCTACGCGCTGATCGCGCATGACATGATCGCCGAAAACATGACCCTCGAAGGTCTCGTGAGGCGTTCGCAGCTCGTATCCTGATCGAATTTTGCCCGATTGGGCTGCCGTGACGGGCGAGTCAGATTGTCGGTCGTTGGATTATCGTCTGACAACGCTTTGAAGGCGGCGCCAGAACGCTTGCGTCCTTGTCTCGCCCCCGTCACGACGTTTGACGCCGTTAGATTATCAATCGCCTCACACGAGTCTTCCATTAGTCGGTAGTATCAGACAGAAATCGAAGAACGTGGGTTCGAGGCGCATAGTGTTGGATGGGAAATGGAGGCGCCTAAGATGATAATGCGCGTCTATCGCTGCACTGTCGTAGCGGGGAAGGAGGCGGATTCAGGGAATTCGCCTTCACGAAGAGTCATCCATGGTTACGCGAGCAGACGGGTCTTATCGCTTTCTATGCGGGGAGGCCGCTTCCCGATAGTGGCGACCGCGCCCGTTGCATGGTCCAGATTTGGGAAAGCATATCCGCCATCCAAGCCGTCATCGGCGATGATTGGCGCAAGCCGCTCACACTGCCCCGGGAGGCCCGCGTGTTCATTGAGTCGGCAAGTGTCGAGCATTATGAACTTGCAGACGAGTTCAGAGCGAAGTTTGACCAATTTGAATTCTTCCTTCCGCTCTGTCTTCACGAAGTGGCGCAAGCCTACCACATTGCATGGAGCACGCGCACCTTCCACTAAACCACACGTAGTCGAAATTCAAACTGAGACACTACCTACCAGTCGGCATCGACCTCAAGGAAGCGCTCTGTCGCGCATAGTCCCCCGAGGCGGGTGAAGAGGCGCTCTTTGACGCTGGCTCCTCAGGAGGACCGCGACAGCCCCTTGGCCTCGAGCTCGGCGAGATAGGCGCTCCAGCGTTCGTCCTTCTCGTGGCCGAGCTGGTGCAGATAATTCCAGGTGAAGATGCCCGTATCGTGGGAATCGTCGAAAACGATGCGTACCGCGTAATTGCCGACCGGCTCGATCCTCATGATGGTCACGTTGCGCTTTCCTGGGACGGTCACGCGCTGCTCGGGCGAATGACCCTGCACTTCGGCCGAGGGCGATACGACGCGCAGGAACTCGGCGCTCAGTTCGAAAGGGCGGTGCGTCGGAAATGTCAGCGTCAGCGTCTTGCGGTCTTTCGAGACCCTGAGTTCCGTCGGCGCCATGTGCTGATCCTTGCCTATTGTCGATGGCTCACTACGACGCCTCGCCTCTGCGGGAAAGCCTCGATTTGGCGATACCCCGACAGCGATTGTCTTGATTGGCTGGCTGAAACGCACGACATGATGCTATAGCAAGACTTGGAACAGGGTCTCGGTCAGGAAAACTTGAAGCCATGGACATGATCGACCCGTTTGGTCGCACCATCAATTATCTGCGCGTGTCGGTGACCGACCGCTGCGATTTCCGCTGCACCTATTGCATGGCCGAAGACATGACCTTCCTGCCGAAGAAGGATTTGCTGACGCTGGAGGAACTCGACCGGCTGACCACCGTCTTCATCGGGAAAGGCGTGCGCAGACTGCGCCTAACCGGCGGCGAGCCGCTGGTGCGCAAGAACATCATGCATCTGGTGCGCCAGATTTCGCGGCATCTGAAAAGCGGCGCGCTCGACGAACTGACGCTAACCACGAACGGCTCGCAACTGGCGAAATATGCGTCCGAACTCGCCGATTGCGGAGTCAGGCGCATCAACGTGTCGATGGACACGCTCGACCCGGAAAAATTCCATGCCGTCACCCGTTGGGGCAATCTCGGCAAGGTGATGGAGGGCATCGACGCCGCACTCGCCGCCGGGCTGAAAATCAAGCTCAACGCGGTCGCGCTGAAAGGTTTCAACGACGCCGAACTGCCCGACATGCTGCGCTGGGCGCATGGCCGCGGTATGGACATGACCGTTATCGAAACCATGCCGATGGGCGAGATCGACGAGGACCGCACCGACCGCTATCTGCCGCTGTCGCTGCTTAGGGCGCAGCTTGAGCGCCAGTTCACGCTCGAAGACATCGCCTACAAGACTGGCGGGCCGGCGCGCTATGTCGAGATCAGGGAAACCGGCGGACGGCTCGGCTTCATCACCCCGATGACGCATAATTTCTGCGAAAGCTGCAACCGGGTTCGGCTGACTTGCACCGGCACGCTGTATATGTGCCTCGGCCAGGACGACGCGGCCGATCTGCGCAGCCCCCTGCGCGCCTCGGAGGGCAACGAGCTTCTGTCGCGGGCCATCGACGAGGCCATCGGCCGCAAGCCGAAAGGTCACGATTTCGTCATCGACCGGCGCACCAGCCGTCCGGCGGTCTCGCGCCATATGAGCGTGACGGGCGGCTAACCGCAGGCTGCGCCAAAACACGCTGGCCATGCCTTTGACGTTGCGGTTTGACGTTTGGCTGTTAAGAGCAGGCCCACCCGCAGACGGAATTTTCCCAGCCCATGTCCCCAAACCTTCGCGGCGCCCTTTTCATGGCAGTTTCCATGGCGGGCTTCACACTGAATGACGCAATCGCCAAGCATGCCTCCGAGGGCATGAACATGGGCCAGGTCATGGTTGTGCGCGGGCTTTTCGCCACACTTTTCGTGAGCCTCCTTGCTTGGCATCAGGGCGCCCTGCGCTCGTTCCAATTCGCGCTGCAGCCGCTTCTTTTGCTGCGCGTTTTTTGCGAGGTTGCTGGAACCGTCACGTTCCTGCTGCCGCTTTCGAGGCTGCCGCTCGCCAACGTGTCGGCCGTGATGCAGGTCCTGCCGCTGGCCGTGACGATGGGGGCGGCGCTTGTCTTTGCCGAAACTGTCGGCTGGCGAAGGTGGCTCGCCATCGCCGTCGGCTTCATCGGCGTGATGATCGTCGTCCGCCCGGGCTTCGAGGGTTTCAACGCCTGGGCGCTGCTGGTGCTGGCCTGCGTTGGGTTCTGCGCCGTTCGCGATCTTGCGACCAAACGCATTCCGCGCGAGGTTCCGACGCTGTTCATTTCCACCATGACGGCTGCCGGGAGCATGATCTGCGGCGTTTTCCTGATCCAGCCGCTCGGCGGCTGGACGCAGCCGGCCATGCAGGACACGGCCTTGCTCGCATGCGGGGCCATCCTGTTGCTGGTCGGCTATCAGTTCATCATCATGTCCATGCGCACCGGTGAAATTTCGTTCATCGCGCCCTTCCGCTACACGGCTCTGCTGTGGGCTATCCTGCTGGGCTACCTGGTTTTCGGCGATGTGCCCGATCTGGCCATGACGATCGGTTCGGTCATCATCGTCGGCTCGGGCCTCTACACGCTGTATAGGGAGCGGGTGGCCGGACGCTCTCGGCCCGCCGCCGAGAGCATTGGGCCGGCCATGGCCCCGGACGGGTTGTAGAGCATGATCCCGAAAAGTGGAAAACGGTTTTCGGACAAGATCATGCTCAGGGAGAAAGATAGAGCCTGTTACAAGCCCATTCCGTCGCAATGGAGCAGGGCTCTAGCCCTCATGGCGCAACCCGCCACAAAAAGCCCGCATATCGCGACGCTGGTGATGGCGGCGGCGATTGGTCCGCTGGCGATAAACGTCTTTCTGCCGTCGCTGCCTGGAATGGCACGCCATTTCCAGGCCGACTACGCCGTCGTGCAGCTCGCCGTATCGCTGTACCTCGCCGCGACCGCCATCCTGCAACTTTTCATCGGACCGGCGTCCGACCGCTTCGGCCGGCGTCCGGTCCTGCTTGCCTGCTTCGTCATCTTCCTCGTCGGCACTGTTGCCGCGATCTATGCGCCGACCATCGAGGCGCTGCTGTTCTGTCGTCTTCTGCAGGCGTTTTCGGCCGCCGGCATCGTGATCTCGCGCGCCGTCGTGCGCGATACTGTCGAAACGGCCGAGGCGGCCAGCAAGATCGGCTACATAACCATGGGGATGAGCGTCGTGCCAATGGTCGGCCCGGTCGTCGGCGGTTTCCTCGACGAGCTTTATGGCTGGCAGTCGAGCTTTCTCCTGATCCTGGTTTTCGGCCTCGTTGCCTTCGTCGTCGTCTGGTTCGACCTTGGCGAAACCAACCGCAACAGATCTCCGAGTTTTTCCGCCCAGTTTCGCGCCTATCCCGAACTGCTCTCTTCCCGGCGTTTCTGGGGCTATGCGACGACGGCGGCATTCACCTCCGGGGCATTTTTCGCCTTCCTCGGCGGCGGGCCGTTCGTCGCCACCGAAATGCTGAATCTGTCGCCGTCGCAATACGGTTTCTATTTTGGCATCATCGCGATCGGATACATGCTCGGAAACTTCGCTGCCGGGAGGTTTTCCGTGCGCTTCGGCATCAACCACATGATGCTCGCCGGAAATATCCTCGTTGTCGCGGGCATGGCACTGTCGCTCGTCCTCTTCTACGCGGGCTTCAACCACCCGCTGTCGCTGTTCGGCCCCGCCTTTTTCATCGGCGTCGGCAACGGCGTTACGCTGCCCAACGCCAATGCCGGCATCGTCAGCGTCAGGCCGCATCTGGCGGGCTCCGCCTCGGGTCTCGGCGGCGCGATGCAGATCGGCGGAGGCGCCGTCTTGTCGGTCGCCGCCGGCGCGCTGCTGTCGGTGCAATCGGGACCCCATCC
>JBGTLX010000757.1:0-4399 GCA_041743855.1 Rhizobiaceae bacterium
GCCGCATCGGCCCCGTTAAGCCTTCATCAAGGTTAATGCAGCACTCTCCAAACCTGTGGGGCCGTGTAGCGTTCTGGAGAGTATATTCGTGCACCGACGACTCGTGACGCGGCTGATTGCCGCCACCAGCCGAGACAAGCGTTCGTTCCTGTCGCCCTTCATCATCGGGCTCGGCATCTGGATCGGCTTTCCGACCGTGGCCGCCTATCAGGATATGTCGAGCCTGGTCTCCGGCCTTGAAGCCTCGGGCGCCCGCTGGAGTTCATTCGTCGAGAAATCGGTGGCGGGCTCGGTCCACGCCGCCGAAATGCAGTTCGTGGATTCCGACCTGACCACCGCCTCGATCTCGGGATCGGGCATCGCTGCGCCCGGCATCGGCACCGTTTCGTTTCGCGGTAAAAGCGGTGGCCGTCAATCCCCTGACGAAGCGCGCGTGGTCCGCAAGGGCAAGCTCGGACGCATCATCAAGGTTTCGCCTGTCGCGCCGCCGAAGGCCTTCGATGCAGGCTCCATGTTCAAGCGCACGAGCATGCTGCTGCGCGCGGTGGCCGGTGGCGACGTCAGAATGGCGTTCGCCATGCCGGACATTCGCGGCAAGGAAATCCAGATCGCGGCCGCCTTCTACCTGAGGCAGAACGCGCGGACCGCTCCCGGCGTGCCTGCCATGCTGGCGGATCTCATCACCAGCGACCATGCCGACATACTGGCGACCGCATATGCGCCGTCAGGACCCGACTACGCCAAGGCGTCGCCTTTCGAAAGCCTGATGCGGGACGAGGACGACAAGGATGCAGGACGGTTCATACCGCCGCTGGCCAGGGGCGATCACAGCTGGATGAGCAAGCCGCTGCCGGCGAGCGTATTTTCCAAGGGGGAACAGAAGTGCCTTGCCACGGCCATCTACTTCGAGGCGCGCGGCGAAACGCTGCGCGGGCAGGCGGCCGTCGCGCAGGTCGTCCTCAATCGGGTCCGCAACCCCACCTATCCGAGCACAATCTGTGGCGTGGTTTACCAGAACGATCACTTGCGCAACCGATGCCAGTTTTCCTTCGCGTGCGACGGCATCAAGGACCGGATAGCCAGCCAAAAAAACTACAAGATAGCCGAAGACATCGCCATGGCGGTTACGGCGGGCAAGATATTCCTGCCCGAAGTCGCCTCATCGACCCACTACTACGCCCAATACGTCAGCCCGCGCTGGGCCCGTTCTATGCAGAAGATGAAAAAGATTGGTCTGCATATATTTTACCGGACCTACGGTGGCGGCTGGAGCTGAAAACTCCCCTGCCGTCGCCGGATTCGCCTGCCCCCGTGCGACAACTTTTCCAGGTGGCAGGCAAGAACCACCTAAATAATTGAAATAGTGGAATAATCCTGCTCTGGCCGGGAGCGGTCGCGTGGCTTGACGGAGCCATGCCCGCTAACTATGTTGCGCGCGACTTGGAAGCGGACGGGCTGCGGCGCTCCGACCGGCATGGAGGTTGCGATGGCCGTACCGCGCGAGCCAGACGACACCGGAAAAGCTGGACCCGGAGACGGCGAAGACCTGGAACGGCGCCGGCGGCTACTCGAAGCATCGCTTGCGAGAAAGCTGCCTGGCGAAGTAAGAGGCGACGGCGCCGCCTCGACGGACGGCGCGGCCGGTTACGGCCAAGCCATGAAGCTTTCCAGCGAATTCATCGCCGGAATAGCGGTGGGCGCCGGGCTTGGCTGGGTGATCGACCGGCTGGCTGGCACATCGCCTTGGGGATTGATCGTGTTTCTGCTCCTCGGTTTCGGGGCGGGCATTCTGAACGTTTTGCGATCCGCCGGTAAGGTCGCGGAAGCGGGTTTGAGAGCCCCTGACAAGGGCGCGGCCAAACCGGATACGAAATGAACTGCGTCCAAGGGCGCGCATTGCGAAGGGGACCGAGTTGGCCAACGATCCGATCCATCAGTTTCAGATCGCGAAATGGATCCCGATCGAGATCGGCGGTCTCGATTTCTCGTTCACCAACGCGTCGGCCTTCATGGTCGCCACGGTGGCGGCCGCCGGCGCTTTCCTTTTCCTGACCACTTCGAGCCGCGGCCTCATTCCAGGCAGGCTCCAGTCGATCTCCGAAATGTCTTATGAATTCGTGGCGTCGATGTTGCGCGACGCGGCTGGATCGCAGGGGATGAAGTTCTTTCCTTTCGTCTTCTCACTGTTCATGTTCGTGCTCGTCGCCAATCTGCTCGGCCTGTTCCCCTATTTTTTCACGGTCACCAGCCACATCATCGTCACCTTTGCGCTGGCGCTGCTCGTCATCGGAACAGTCGTCGTCTATGGCTTCATGAAGCACGGCTTCGGCTTCCTGCGGCTGTTTGTTCCGCAGGGCATCCCGGCCGTTCTGGTTCCGCTGGTCGTCCTGATCGAGGTGATCTCGTTCCTGTCGCGGCCGATCAGCCTGTCCGTCCGTCTGTTTGCCAATATGCTCGCTGGCCATATCACCCTGAAGGTCTTCGCAGGCTTCGTCACCTCGCTGAGCGCGCTTGGTTTCGCGGGCGCGGCGGGCGCCGTGCTGCCGCTTGCCATGACAGTGGCGATAACCGGACTTGAATTCCTGGTGGCATTCCTGCAGGCCTACGTCTTTGCGGTGCTTACCTGCATGTATCTCAACGACGCCTTGCATCCCGGCCACTGAAATATCTCGCCGGCGGGGCTCCCGCCATCCCGTAATCCCAAACATCAGATCACGATCCACAAGGAGTTGAAAATGGAAGTAGACGCAGCAAAGGCGATCGGCGCAGGCATCGCCTGTCTCGGCATGGGTGGCGCGGGCATCGGCCTCGGCACGATTTTTGGCAATTATCTGGCGGGCGCGCTGCGCAATCCGTCGGCCGCCGACGGCCAGTTCGGCCGTCTGATCTTCGGTTTCGCCGTGACCGAAGCGCTCGGCATCTTCTCGCTGCTCGTCGCCCTTCTCCTGCTGTTCACGTAAGCGGCGAGGACGATGCCGCCGGCCGCGCCTTGCGACCGGACTGTCTGACAGGGGAACAGGATGTTTGTGACACCGGGATATGCGCAGGAAACTGCTCCGGCCGAAGGTGAAGTTCATGCCGGCGCCGAAGCCGGGCATGAGAGCAGCGGCGCATTTCCGCCATTCGACGCCTCGACCTTTCCATCGCAGCTGCTGTGGCTGGCGGTCACATTCGGTCTGTTCTACCTGTTTCTGAAGAAGGTCGTGCTGCCGCGGGTCGGCGGCATTCTAGAGGTCCGTCGCGACCGTATCGCACAGGATCTCGAACAGGCCGCGCGCATGAAGGAAGAGGCGGACGCAGCTGTTGCCGCCTACGAACAGGAATTGGCCGACGCGCGATCGAACGCCAACGGCATCGCCCAGCAGGCCCGCTCGGCCGCGCAGGCCGAAGCCGACGCCGAGCGCAAGAAGATCGAAGCAGCGCTCGAGCGGAAGCTTGGCGAGGCTGAGGCGAGCATCGCGTCGACCAAAACCTCGGCGATGCGCGAAGTCGGCGCTATCGCCGAGGAAACCGCTGCGGCAATCGTCCAGCAACTGCTTGGCGGCAAGGCTGACGCCGCGGCCATTGCCGCCGCCGTCAAATCCGTGCGCGGATAGGGGGCCATATGGACGCGACATTCTGGGCCACCGTCGCCCTCGTCATCTTCCTTGGCTTGGTGTTCTATTTCAAGGTTCCGGCGATGATCACGAAATCCCTGGACGAGCGGGCAAACCGCATCCGGGCCGAACTTGAGGAAGCCCGCAAGCTGCGGGAAGAGGCGCAGCAATTGCTGGCCGAATATCAGCGCAAGCGCAAGGACGCCGAAAAGGACGCGGGCGACATCGTCGCCGCGGCGAAGCGCGAAGCCGACGTCCTGGTTTCGGAAGCGAAGCGCAAGACCGAAGACTATGTGACGCGGCGGACAGCACTTGCCGAGCAGAAGATCGTGCAGGCCGAGCGCGACGCGATCAACGAGGTGCGCTCAAGCGCGGTCGACATCGCGGTCGAAGCTGCCCGCAGCATTCTGGCGGCCAGGGTCGACGCGCGCACCGGGGCCGATTTGTTCAACGCGTCGCTGCAGGACGTCAAGACCAAGCTGAATTGATCCGGTCGACCATCGTAAAGTTTGAAGCCGTCGGAGAATTCCGGCGGCTTCTTTCTTTGCAGGCGACACGTCAGGCTTCCACAATCTCCAGCCGGAACGGCGAGAAGGAAAGCCGGTGCAGGCGCAGCGCGGGCCCATGGATTTCGATCGCCGCGCGGTGGCGCTCGGTGGCATAGCCCATATGGCTATCCAGACCGTAGCGCGGATCGGCCTGACCGCATCGCCGCATCATGTGGTCGCGCATGGTCTTGGCCACGATCGACGCGGCGGCGATGGACTGCGAGCGCTGGTCGCCGCGGATCAGCGCACGGCATT
>JBGTLX010000758.1:0-6432 GCA_041743855.1 Rhizobiaceae bacterium
ACGCGTCCTTCGACAGCCTCGCCCGGCTCTACTGGCGCACGGCGGTGGCCATCGCGCTTGGCATCCGCCACATCCTCGAGACGATGAACGAAGGCGGCCATGTCATCGACACGCTGCATGTCGCCGGTGGCCATGCGAAAAACCCGCTGCTGATGGAGCTTTACGCCGACGCGACCGGATGCACGGTTGTCGCGGCGGAGACCGACGACTCCGTGCTGCTCGGCGCGGGCATGCTGGCGGCAAGCGCCGCGCGGCTTTACCCCGATCTGGCTGCCGCCTGCGCCGCTATGCAGCAGACTGGACGCGGGCGAAAGTCCGACCCGACGGCGCGGGCGCGGTTCGACCGGGATTACCGCGTGTTCCTGGAGATGCAGCGGCAGAGACGGGTGATCGATGGGATGGGGTAGAGTTCGGATGGCCGCGGAGAATGGTGTGGGGACGACTGTTCGATTTTGTCTGCTGGCGACCTGCCTCGCGCCGGTTGCCGCGCAGGCAGGTTGGGAGGCGGTCGAGACGGTGCAGAGCTATTCGATCAAGGGCAGATCCGGCGCCGAACTCTATGCGTCGATCGGCGAGCGAGGCCCAAAAATCGGCATCGCGCGCGCCGTCGCCGTCACGAATTTCAAACTGACCTGGACCCGGAACTATGAGCCGCAGGGCGGCGCCTGTGTGCTGGTTTCGGCGCGGCCAAAGCTCACCATCACCTACACGCTGCCCAAACCGTCCGGGCAACTGCCGGCCGCCGTCGGGCAAAACTGGGAAACTTTTATTGCCGGTGTCCGCAGCCATGAAAAGGTGCATGGCGATATTATCGAGCAGATGGTGCGGGATATCGAGACCGCGACGGTGGGGCTGACGGTCGCCGACGACCCCGGCTGCAAGAAGATCAGGACCGAAATGACCAAACTGCTTTCGGCGCTCTCGCTGGCGCAGCGGCAGGCAAGCCGGGACTTCGACCGGATCGAACTCAGCGAAGGCGGCGCCGTCCACCAACTGATTCTGGAACTGGTGAATGGGAGGTAGATTGTGCTGAAGGCTCGGAAGGCGACAGACCTTCCGCCTCGTAATGCACGAACGCGACACCGGCCCATCAGTTCCTGGATGCTGTGATGATAAGAGCCGGCATGTCGAATGCGACATCGCCATTGGCGGTCAGGAAAGGTCGAAGCGCCTCCTGAGCCTCATCCACGAGACGGTCGAATTGCTCCTCGTTGAGCAATCCGCCGAGTGTCCAGACACATGCCCGTTCGGTCGATATCAGCGATTCGATTGAGGAAAAACGGACGGTGCCGCGATGACGGTTCACTTCGGCCCCTATGCCCGCCTGATTGCAAAGCGCGCGCAGCCGGTCCACGTCGCCTAGTACGAAGGGTGCGCGGAATGCGGCCGCCACCTCGTCGCCGAATAGCCGCTCCAGCAGATCCGCCACCGCTGCATAACCCGGCGAGCGATCGAGTGAGTCGCAAACCGCAACGGCCAGCCGACCACCGGGCTTAAGTACACGCGTCATTTCCCGCAGGCCGGCGACACGGTCCTCGAAGAACATCAGGCCGAACTGGCTGACCGCCGCGTCAAAGCTCCCATCGGGAAACGGGAGTTCTTCGGCGCGCCCTTCTCGCCAGTCGATGCGATTGCTCTTGCGGCGAGCCACGCCGAGCATTTCGGGGTTTGCATCGAGCCCGACGACTTCGCCCTGCGGTCCGACCCGGTCGAGTGCCGCAAGAGCCAACACACCTGTGCCGCAGGCGACGTCGATCACCCTCTCGCCTCTGTCTATTTGCGCCTGGTCGGCGAGAACGGGTCCCCACTGCCGGAACAACGCCGGCACGAAGAGCGCATCGTAGACTTCTGCCGGGGATTTCGGCGTCCGGTTTGTTTGTGCTGAATCCGACGTCACACCCTCGAAAAACACCGCATTGGAGCGGGTTCCGGCCAAACGCAACCCTTTCAGCGGCTCATATTCCGGCGACGAATACCAGCGCTGCGCTTGCTGGCCGTCGGAAAACTCGACGATAACCGGATAGACGGGCTGCCAATCTCCTTCGATGAGATCGGATTTCCCGCCCAGTACCAGATAGCGGCCTCCGTAGCGTTCGACCGTCGAAAAGACTCCGGCCAGGTACTGCTCGACCTTGGCATGGTCTGTGATTTCACGCACGTCGAAGAAGCAATAAGCGGACATAGTAGACCTCCCGTGATCATATCGCTGCGCAAAATGCAGTGGATGTGCAGTCAGGCGCGTTGTAAACTTGGGCATGGCTACGTTCCATGACCCGGCGTCTCGATTGCTTGACTCAGCGTCCGTTGTCGAGACGCCGCGGAAGGTGGTTGCGGATGCGACGCCAACCGCCAAGGCTGGCAAGGATGTGCTTTCGGATGTGCTGCGCGCGATCAAGCTTACCGGCGCGCTGTTCTTTCGGGTCGATGCCTCTTCGCCCTGGAGTGTGGAAGTTCCCGAAGCGGATTCATTCGCACGCAGCATCTTGCCGCGCGCCCAGCACGTCATTTCCTACCACGTCATTACCGAGGGGTCGGGCTGGATTAGCATCGGTGAAGATGAGCCGATGGAATTTGTGGAAGGCGACATATTGGTGATCCCGCAGGGGGATTCCTACGCGATGCGTTGTGTGCCGGGGGAGCGGTCGGGCCTCGGCCCGGAAGACTCTCTAGCTTTCTTTCGCGCGATGGCATCCGGACAACTGCCTTTTGTGGTCACCGAAGGCGGGGGCGGTCCGGTGCTGGCCAAATATGTTTGCGGCTTTCTGGGCTGCGATGCGCGGCCCTTCAATCCGCTGCTGGGAGCCTTGCCCCGGCTGATGCGCATCCCGCGCACGGGCGCGCGTGGCGACCTCCTCGATCGGCTGGTCGTACTGGCGCTGGAAGAAGCGCCCCGGACACGGGCCGGGGCGGAATGCATCAGACTGCGCCTCAGCGAATTGATGTTCGTCGAGGTCGTGCGACGCTATTTCGAAACGCTGCCGCCGGAGCAGACCGGCTGGCTCGCCGGATTATGTGATCCTGCGGTCGGGCGGGCTATCGCGCTGCTGCATGCTGACCCGGCGCGCGATTGGGGCCTAGAAGCGCTGGCGCGCGGGTCTGGCGCATCGCGGTCCGTGCTGGCGGCCCGTTTCACTCACCTCGTCGGCTGCCCGCCGATACAATACCTCGCGCGTTGGCGTGTGCAACTTGCCGCCCGGCTGCTTGCCGATGGCGTCGCTAAAGTCTCGGCTGTCGGTCGTGAGGTAGGCTATGACTCAGAAGCGGTCTTTAGTCGCAGCTTCAAAAGGATCGCCGGCGTCTCGCCGGCGGAGTGGCGCGACTCCCAAAGCGAATAGTGGCCGGGCAGAAATACATCTCCCGATCATCGCAGACGATCAACGTCTCGGACGCACTCGTTCCCGACCTTCGGCGGTTGCGGGGGGGGTCTGCGTAGGGTCATCAGCCGACCTCTCGCTCTCCGCATCCCTGGTTCAATCACTCGTCGGCGGTCGTCCTTGATTTGACCGTGCGTTTCGGCGAAAAGCGCTCTCGAAGCGAGCGATCGCGAGATTGCCGCTTAAAATCGTGATTGCCGAGCCAAATGGCTCCAATCGCCACCGAAAGTCGAGAAAATGTCTGCGATCCAGGCCGGGGCGCGAGCTTCGGGACATCCATGGCGCGGCGAAATCCGCGCCATGCTGGCGCTGAGCTGGCCGATGATCCTGACAAATCTTGGCCAGACCGCGATGACGGCGACCGACGTGCTGATGATGGGGCGGCTCGGCCCCGATGCGCTCGCCGCCGGCTCGCTGGGCTCCAACCTCTATTTCCTGCCGCTGATCTTTGGGCTCGGCCTGATGCTGGCGACCTCGCCGATGATCGCGACCGAGCTCGGGCGCAGGCGTCATTCGGTGCGCGACATCCGCCGCACCGTGCGCCAGGGGCTTTGGGTCGCCTGCCTGATCTCGGTGCCGATCTGGCTGATCCTGTGGCAGGCCGAGTTCCTGCTGGTCGTGCTCGGCCAGGACAAGGCGCTGTCGGCGGTCGCCGGCTCCTATGTGCGCGCCTTGCAATGGGCGGTGCTGCCCTTTTATGGCTATATCGTGTTGCGCTCCTTTATCTCGGCGCTGGAGCGGCCCGGCTGGGCTCTGGTCGTCGTATTTTGCGCCGTCGCTTTCAACGTTCTCGCCAACTGGTGCCTGATGTTCGGCAATCTCGGCTTTCCGGCGCTGGGCGTAGTTGGCGCTGGCTGGGCGACGACGCTGTCCAGCCTGATGATGTTCTTCGGGCTGGCGACCGTCGTCTCGCTGGAAAAACAATTTCGCCGTTACCGCCTGTTCGGACGTTTCTGGCGCGCCGACTGGCCGCGCTTCAAGGGACTGCTCAGGCTCGGCCTGCCGATCGCCGGGCTGCTCTCCTTCGAGGTTTCGATCTTCAACGTGGCGGCTTTCATGATGGGGCTGATCGGCTCCGCCTCCATCGCCGCCTACGCCATCGCCATTCAAATCGCCTCGATCTCGTTCATGATCCCGCTCGGCCTCGGCCAGGCCGTGACGGTGCGCGTCGGACTGGCGCATGGCGCGGGCGACGCAGACGGCGTCAGCCGCGCCGGATGGACAGCGTTTGCGCTCGGCGTCGGTTTCATGGCACTGATGGCGGCGGTGATGGTGCTGTGGCCACTGACGTTGATTTCGGCCTTCATCGACATCGCCGAGCCGGGCAACGCACAGGTGGTGGGCCTTGCCATCAGTTTCCTCGCCTTCGCCGGCCTGTTCCAGATCGTCGACGGCGCTCAGGCCGTGGGCGGCGGCATGCTGCGCGGCCTGCACGACACCAAAATTCCGATGCTCTATGCGGCGCTCGGCTATTGGGGCGTCGGCCTGCCGCTCGGTGTGGTGCTGGCCTTCTACGGCGGGTTGGAAGGCGTCGGCATCTGGATCGGCCTGTCGTCCGGGCTGGCGGTGGTGGCCGTGCTGCTCTTGGCGCGGTGGCTGAGGCGCGACCGGCTGGGCCTGTCCCGGGTGCGTTGATATTCATCTGAGGGTGGCCTGCAAATGTCCGCTTTCTGCGCTTCCGATGCTCACTTACCCGAACGTACGCTCCGCTTCGGTTCTCGAAACCGATCATTTTCGGCGCGCCCTGGAGTGAATCTCACAAACGCCGCAGCCTGCAAACGGCGGCTTTCTGGCTCCGGGGCTCATAAACAGTCGGTCGGGCCGCGAAATGCAGGGCTGAGAGCCTGTTCAGCCATGATTTGTCAAGCATGTGCCTTGACAAGCAAAAGCCGGGCCAGTTTCATGCGGCAATCGCAAGTCACCCGGACGACGGCGAAGCATGATCCCGGTTTTCGGAAAGAGATCATGCTCAAAGATTCCAGTGGGGCGTAAAGGGTTCGATGGGGCTTTCGGCCAAGCTGCAGCTTCGGCACTCGCAATCGCTGGTGATGACGCCCCAACTGATGCAGTCGATCCGGCTGCTTCAGTTCACCCATATGGAGCTCGAACGCTTCGTCGACGAAGAGATCGAGCGCAACCCGTTGCTCGACCGCGTCGTGGCGGGTGACGATGTGGCGACCGACCAGCTTCAGAACGCCGACGCCTCGGACACCCCCGCCACCGAAGACTGGTTCGACGGCGAGGCCGAATGGACCTCCGAGCGGATGGCGGAAAAACTCGATACGTCGCTGGAAAACGTCTTTCCCGATGATCCGGGCACGAGCGAGCGGCTCGGACCCGATCTGACCTCGCAGTGGAAATCGACGTCCTCGTCCGGCACTGCCGGCGGCTTTCCGGACGGTTTCGACATGGACGACTTCGCCGCCCGCTCGGTGACGTTGCGCGATCATGTAGGCGAACAGGTAGCCCTCGCCTTTGCCGATCCTGCGGCGCTGCTGATTGCCCGGGAACTTGCCGACAGTCTCGACGAGGCAGGTTATATGCGCGCCGAACCGGCTGAACTGGCGATGCGGCTCGGCGCCGATTCCGAGGACATCGCCTCGGTGCTTGCCATCTGCCAGACGTTCGAGCCAACCGGCATTTTCGCGCGCGATCTCGGCGAGTGCCTGGCCCTGCAGCTTGCCGATCGGGACCGGCTCGATCCTGCCATGCAGGCCTTACTTGAAAATCTCGACCTTTTGGGCCGGCGCGACTTCCAGGCCCTCAAGAAACTGTGCGGGGTGAGCGAGGAGGACATCCTCGACATGCTGGCCGAGATCCGCGCCCTCGACCCGCGACCGGGAATGGCCTTCGCCGGCCGGGCCGGCATCGACGCCATCGTCGCCGATGTCGAGGTCCGCGCGGCAAGCGACGGCACGTGGACCGTCGAACTCAACGCCGAGACGCTACCGCGCGTGCTGGTCGACCAGATCTATTTCGCGCAGGTTTCCGGACATGCCAAAAAAAAGGCGGAAAAGGATTTTCTCGCCGAATGCCTGCAAAACGCCAACTGGCTGAC
>JBGTLX010000759.1:0-4261 GCA_041743855.1 Rhizobiaceae bacterium
GGCCGTCGGAAAACGATTCTTCGAGAAGCGCGGAAAAATCGTCGCGGGTTGGATTGGATACAGACATATGTTCTCCTGGAAAGCTCCGCTCGATGGCTGGAGCCGGCGCCGTGGGTTCGTGTTGCGTTTGCCTGGCCGGCAGTCAGGGCGTTTAAGGCCCATGCCGCTCTCGCAGCGATTTTGGCGCATGAAGACTGCTGGCAGGCGGTTTGTTTCCCAAAATGATATGGCGCGGGCGGTCCGAAATTGGAAGGCAGCGCTATATCGAATTTCAGGCGTTGTCCCTTTCGGCCACAAGATCGTCGATGATCACTTTGGCCGCCAGGAACGCGGCTTCTATATCCATTTCGGAGGTGTCGAGCAAGTGCGCGTCGGCGGCGGGCTTGAGAGGGGAATCTGCACGGCCCATGTCGCGCTGGTCGCGCCGCTCGATATCGGCCAGGATTTCGTCGAAATCGGCTTTGCCCCCTGCAGCCTCAATTTCCCCAAGCCTGCGGCCCGCCCGGACTTCAGCATTCGCCGTAACATAGAGTTTCACGTCCGCATCCGGGCAGACCACCGTGCCGATATCGCGGCCGTCCAGAACCGCGCCGGGCGGGGTTTTGGCAAACGCGCGCTGCTTGTCAACCAGCACGCGCCGCACGGCCGGGATGACCGCTACCTTGGACGCGGCCTCGCCGACAACGTGGGCAGACAGCACTCCCCGGTCGAGCCGGGTCATATCGACCTGGCGCGCCGCCGTTTCGGCCGCCGACGCATTGTCGAGCGGCAGCCCGTAGGAGAGGAGGGCATGGGCGACCGCGCGATACGTCAGCCCGGTGTCGAGCAGGTTCAGATGGTAATAGTCGGCAAGCCGCCGGGCCAGCGTGCCCTTTCCGGCGCCGGCCGGCCCGTCTATGGCAATGATGAGGGGATGTGCGGTCTCGGTCATAGCGACCGCATGAGGCCGCCATCGACGCGGATGCTCTGGCCGGTGATGTAGGCCGCGCCGTCCGAAGCGAGGAAAGCGATGGTCGCCGCGATTTCTTCAGCCTTTCCATATCGCTTCATGGGAACGCTTTCGCGGCGTTCCTCGGTGGCCGGAAGGCTGTCGATCCAGCCCGGCAGCACGTTGTTCATGCGCGCATTGCTCTTGGCATGCTCGTCGGCGAAAACTTTCGTGTAGGCCGCCAGGCCGGCGCGCGCCACGGCCGAAGTCGGGAACATGGCGTTCGGCTCGGAGGCCCAGGCGGTGGAGATGTTGACGATGGCGCCGCCCTTCTGGGCGATCATGACCGGCGCGACCAGCCGTGTCGCCCGAATCACGTTCATCAGATAGACGTCGAGGCCGGTGCGCCACTGCTCGTCCGTCAGTTCCAGGATCGGCGCGCGCGGGCCGTGGCCGGCGCTGTTGACCAGCACGTCGATCCGGCCGAACTTTTGCATCGTCAGCGTAACAAACCGCTCGAGGTCCTCGACCGACTGGTTGGAACCGGTCATGCCGATGCCGCCTAGCTCCTTGCCCAGCGCCTCGCCCTTGCCGGACGACGACAGGATCGCGACGGAAAACCCATCTTCGGCAAGCCTGCGCGCCGCCGCGGCGCCCATGCCGCTGCCGCCGCCAACGATCATCGCGACCTTCTTCATGCCATTCTCCATGTCGTCAATCGATCTCCGCGCTTAGACCCGCCATCAATCCCATGAACTCCGGAAAGCTGGTGGCGATCATAGCCCGGTCGTCGACCGTGACCGGCTTCTCGCTGGCCAGTCCCATGACCAGAAAACTCATGGCGATGCGGTGGTCGAGATGAGTCGCGACGGTGCCGCCGCCCAACCCCTTGCCGCCGGGCCGGCCGCGCACGATGAGCGAGGTCTCGCTTTCGGTGCAGTCGACGCCGTTGGCTTCCAGCCCGCGCGCGACGGCCGCGAGACGGTCGGATTCCTTGACGCGCAGCTCTTCCAGACCCTGCATCAGCGTCTTGCCTTCGGCAAAAGAAGCGGCGACGGCCAGCACCGGATATTCGTCGATCATCGACGGCGCGCGGTCCGCCGGCACGGTGACGCCCTTGAGTTCGGACGAGCGGACGCGCAGATCGGCGACATCCTCGCCGCCGGCGTCGCGCGGGTTCATGAGTTCGATGGACGCGCCCATTTCGAGAAGCGTGGTGATCAGGCCGGTGCGCGTCGGGTTCATCAGCACGTTCTCGATGACGACGTCCGAACCCGGCACGATGAGCGCCGCCACCGCGAGGAAGGCGGCCGAAGACGGGTCGCCCGGAACGGCGATGGTGCGGCCGGCGAGCTTGCCCTGCCCCTCGATGAAGATGTGGCGCACGCCCTGCTCGTCGGTCTCGACCGAAATGTTCGCGCCGAACCCTTTCAGCATCTTTTCGGTGTGGTCGCGTGTCATCACCGGCTCGATCACCGTGGTTATGCCTGGCGCGTTGAGGCCGGCGAGCAGCACGGCCGACTTCACCTGGGCCGAGGCCATCGGTACGCGATAGACGATCGGCGCGGCGGTCCGCGGGCCGCGCAGCGTGATCGGCATGCGGTCGCCCGGAGAGGCCTTCAACACCTGCACGCCCATCTGGCGCAGCGGGTCGAGCACGCGGGCCATCGGCCGGCCCGACAGCGAAGCGTCGCCGATGAAGGTCGTCTCCATGTCATAGACGCCGACCAGCCCCATCGTCAGGCGCGAACCCGTGCCGGCATTGCCGAAGTCGAGCGGACCCTCGGGCTGCAACAGGCAGCCATTGCCGACGCCCTGGATGATCCATTCGGCTTGGCGCTTCTCGATCTGCGCGCCCATCGCCTTCATGGCGTCGCCCGTGCGCATCACGTCCTCGCCTTCGAGCAGGCCGGTGATGCGGGTTTCACCCGAAGCAAGCCCGCCGAACATGAAGGAGCGGTGCGAGATCGACTTGTCGCCGGGAATGCGCGCCGTGCCCGTAAGGGCCGGCGATTTGCGGCCAATCGCCCGCTGGGGAACTGCGTCATGCGCCATGGATTCTGCCTTGTTCGGGCGGGTTCCTACCATGGCGAATGGCCTTGGTCATCCCCTGTGCGAAGCCGTCGAAGGGCGCCATTCCACCTGGGCCGCCGGGCCGGCTTTAGGCTTTGACACAGCGGCTATGAGTGGTTATGGGGACCAAACTTTCATCGACGAGGCTGTGACGTGGCGAAATCCGATCTAGGCACCAAACGCATCGACCCGGAGACGGGCCGAAAATTCTACGATCTCAACAAGGATCCGATCGTTTCGCCCTACACCGGCAAGACCTATCCACGCTCCTATTTCGACAACGGCGCCGCCGAGAAGGTGGTCGAGGAAGAGGTCGAGAAGGAAGCGGAAACCGAAACCGAGGAAGAAGCGCCGGAAGTCATTTCGCTCGAAGAAGCCGACGAGGACGCCGCAGGCGACGAGGCGCCCGAGATCGAGGACGAGGAAGACGTCGATCTCGGCGACGAGGAAGACGACACCTTCCTCGCCGACGAGGAAGAGGAAGACGACGACGTGGCCGACATCATCGGGGTTGGCGACGGCGACGATGACGTCTGACCAAGCCGGGGCGGTTTCCGCGGCCTGCGCTTCGACATCCGTTTGAAAAAGGCTGCCCCGAGGCTTGATCTTGCACCGGGGCAGGGTTACAAGCCGCCAGCGATGACAAGCGGCGGCCATTCCGCCATATGGGTCGACACCGGGTCAGTTCCGGATTTTGGGGCCATAGCTCAGCTGGGAGAGCGCCTGCATGGCATGCAGGAGGTCAGCGGTTCGATCCCGCTTGGCTCCACCAACCAATCCACCGCAGTCAGCGTACCGAAAGCTCGACCAAATCTGCGGCGAACCTGGTCTCGGAAAACTGCACCGGTTTCCCAGCCATATCCACATTGACATAGACCGTCACCAGGACGATCGCGCCGGGCGAGAGACCGAGGTCGCGAAGGTCGCCCGCGCCGGCATGACGGGCCGAGACCAGCGTCGATCGGCGCAGATAGTCGTTCACGGCGAATTCGCGGAAAGCGGCGGTGATCGAGCCGTGCCGCGCATAGGCATTTTCGATGCCCTCGAACCGCCTCGCATCGAAAAAGCTTGTCGCCCGCGAAACCGGCAGCCCGTCGGCCTCGCTCAGAGTTTCAAGCCGGATGACGTTTTCGTCCGCCCCCAATTCCAACGACGCCGCGGTGCGCGCATCGGCGGGCTCGCAAGCGTGGCGCAGCAATGCGCCCCGGCGCTCGCGCGCCTGGCCTTCCAGCCCTTCTGAAAAGCGGGTTCTCGCGCCGA
>JBGTLX010000760.1:0-2009 GCA_041743855.1 Rhizobiaceae bacterium
CGACAAGGTGGTGGACAAGCGCAACACGCGCAAGCAGGCGACTGCCTATCTGGAGTTCCTCTATTCACCTGAGGGCCAAGATATCGCGGGCAAGAACTTCTACCGCCCCAGAGATTCGAAAGCGGCTGAAAAATACGCCGAGCAGTTCGTCAACGTGAAGCTGTTCACCATCGATGAGGTCTTCGGCGGCTGGCAGAAAGCCCAGAAGACGCACTTCGCCGACGGCGGCGTATTCGACCAGATCTACGGCAAGTAAGGCTGGCTTGGCCAGGCTGGTCGGGCTGGCTTTGCAGCCGGTGGAATATCCATCGCAGTTCAAATTGTTTAGGGCCGCCATTTGGCGGCCCTAGTTTCCGTTCCGAACCAATTGGAGCCTTTTCGAAATGACGTTCAAGAAGCTCTTCGCCTGGGGCACGCTCGCTGCCGCGTATCTCTTTGTCATGGCAGTCACGGCCTTGGCTCAAGGCACCATCCTCAACGTCTCCTACGACGTCTCGCGCGAGCTTTACAAAGACGTCAACCCTGCCTTCATTGCCCATTGGAAGGCTCAGACCGGCGAAACAATCGCGGTCAATCAGTCTCACGGCGGGTCGAGCAAGCAGGCGATGTCGGTCGCCAGCGGCCTCGAAGCTGACGTCGTAACGATGAACCAGGCTCCAGATGTCGACATTCTGGTGGAGCGCGGCGGCTATGTGGCGGCCGACTGGCGCAAGCGCTTCCCGCACGACGCCACGCCCTACACGACCATCACTGTCTTCCTCGTGCGCAAGGGCAATCCGAAAGCCATCAAGGACTGGGATGACCTGACACGGTCCGGCCTGCAGGTCATCGTGCCCAATCCCAAGACCTCGGGCAACGGCCGCTACACCTATCTGGCGGCCTGGGGCTATGCGCTCAAGAAGTCCAACACCGAGGCCGCCGCGCAAGACTTTGTGACGAAGCTGTTCGCCAACGTGCCGGTTTTGGATGGCGGCGGCCGGGGTGCTACCACGACATTCACCCAGCGCGATGTCGGCGACGCTCTCGTCACCTTCGAGAACGAGGCGCTGGCCATCGGCGCAGAGCTCGGCAACGACAAGTTCGAGATCGTTTATCCATCCCTGAGCATCGAGGCGGCGCCGCCGGTCGCCGTTGTCGAGAAGGTGGTGGACAAGCGCAACTCGCGAAAGGTCGCCACGGCCTATCTCGAATTTCTGTTCTCGCAGCAAGGGCAGGAGATCATCGCCAAGCACAGCTTCCGGCCGCGCGATGAGGCGGTGCTGGCCAAGAATGTCAGCCGTTTTCCTGCCATCAATACGTTTAGAGTCGAGGACGCGCTCGGCGGTTGGGACAAGGTACAAGCGGTACATTTCGCCGACGGCGCGATATACGATCAGATCGTGGTAACGCGCTAATGGCGGTTGCGACTGCGCGTCGGGTTCTGCCGGGCTTTGGTTTATCGCTCGGCGTGACGCTCACCTATCTCTCGGTGATCGTGTTGATTCCGCTCGCCGCCGTCTTCATGAAGACGGCCGACATGTCCTGGCCGGCTTTCTGGCAAGCCGTATCCGCTCCCCGCGTCCTCGCCTCTTATCGATTGAGCTTTGGAGCCGCGCTGCTCGCCGCTGCGATCAACGTGGTGTTCGGGTTCATGCTGGCCTGGTCGCTGGTACGCTATTCATTCCCGGGTAAGCGCATTGTCGACGCATTGGTCGACCTGCCGTTTGCACTCCCGACCGCCGTCGCCGGAATCTCCCTCACGGCGCTCTATGCCAAGAATGGTTGGCTCGGCCAGTATCTGGAGCCCCTTGGCATCAAGGTCGCCTTTGCGCCGCTGGGCGTGCTGGTCGCGCTCGTCTTCATCGGCCTCCCGTTCGTCGTCCGCACCGTCCAGCCGGTGCTGGAGGATCTCGACGCCGAGATCGAGGAGGCAGCCGCGTGCCTGGGCGCGAGCCGATGGCAGGCCGTGCTGCGGGTCGTCCTGCCGGCTCTGTTCCCGGCCTTGCTGACCGGCTTCGCGTTGGCCTTCG
>JBGTLX010000761.1:0-1592 GCA_041743855.1 Rhizobiaceae bacterium
GTCTTCGGCGCGCGCACGGTGCTGATCGTCGCGCCGCTTTCGGTCGGGGTGGCGATGATCGTCGGCATCACGCTCGGCATGCTGGCGGGATATTATGGCGGCTGGATCGACGCGCTCATCAGCCGGTTTTCGGACATCATCCTGGCCTTCCCGGTTCTGGTTCTCTACGTCATCCTGATCGCCAATATCGGCCCGTCCATCCTCAACATCGTCATCGCGACGACGATCGCCTCGGCGCCTGGCATAGGGCGCATCACGCGCGGCCTGGTGCTCGGCCTGCGCGAACAGGAATATGTCGCGGCGGCGAAGCTTCGCGGTGAAAGCACCCTCTACATCATGCTCGTCGAACTGCTGCCCAACTGCCGCTCGATGTTGATCGTCGATGCGTGCCTGCGCATCGGCTACACCATCATCACCATCGGCATTTTGGGCTTCCTCGGGCTCGGCCTGCCGCCGCCCACGCCCGATTGGGGCGGCATGGTCAAGGACGGAACCACGGTGATCAATGTCTGGCCGCTGATGTCGGTCGCGCCGTCGATCGCCATCGTCAGCCTGGTTCTCGGCTTCAACCTGCTGGCGGACGGGCTGCGGGAGGCGTGGAAACCATGATCATGCCCGTCACGCGCGAGGCGTCCGTTGCCGAAGAAGAAGCTGCCCTGCTGGATATCCGCGATTTGCGCGTGGAATTCCGCGGCAAGGCCGAAACCGTCGTCGCGGTGCCGGGACTCTCGTTCAGCGTCAGGCCGGGCGAAAGCTATGGCCTGGTCGGCGAATCCGGCTGCGGCAAGAGCACGACGGCCATGGCGATCATGGGGTATCTCGGCGAAACCGGCGTGATCGCCGGCGGCAGCATCCGCTTCGACGGCCAGGAGCTGGTCGGCGCCAGCGAGCGCCAGTTGCGGGCCATCCGCGGCCGCCGCATCGCCATGGTGTACCAGGACCCGATGAGCGCGCTCAATCCGGTCAAGACGATCGGCTCGCAGCTTGCCGAGGTGCCTCTCCTGCATCTGGGCGCGACGCGCGAGGAAGCCATGCACATGGCCGGCGCCATGCTGGAGGACGTGCAACTGCCGGACGCGCGCGACATGTTGAGGCGCTACCCACACCAATTGTCCGGCGGCCAGCAGCAGCGCGTCGTCATCGCCATGGCGCTGCTCGGCCGTCCGGCGCTGCTGCTGCTCGACGAGCCGACCACCGGCCTCGACGTCACCGTGGAAAGCGCCGTCATCGACCTGATCTCGGAACTGCGCCGGCGCTATGCGACAAGTCTGCTCTTCATCTCGCACAATCTCGGCCTCATCGCCGAAAGCTGCGACCGGGTCGGCATCATGTATTCCGGCGAGATGGTCGAGGAGGCGGCGACCGCAGAACTTTTCCGGACGCCGCGCCACCCCTACACGCAAGGGCTGATCGACTGCATTCCGGATCTCGCCAGGGACAAGCGCAGCCACACGCTGTCGGCCATTCCCGGACATATCCCGCAGCCGCAGGAGCGGCCGGCGGGCTGCGTCTTCGGCCCGCGCTGCGCGCACTTCGTCGCCGGCATCTGCGACCAGCCGGATCTGCCGATGCTGCAGGCGAGAGAAGGCCAT
>JBGTLX010000762.1:0-6231 GCA_041743855.1 Rhizobiaceae bacterium
GCTCGATGTTCTCGCCGACCGCACCTACCGGCATCTGTTTCTGGCACAGGTCGTCGCCCTTCTGGGAACCGGGCTCGCGACGGTCGCGCTCGGGCTCCTGGCCTACGACCTCTCCGGAGAACGCGCCGGGCTGGTGCTCGGCACGGTCTTCACGATCAAGATGGTGGCCTACGTGGGCATCGCCCCCATTGCCGGGGCCTTCGCGGACCGGGTGCCGCGCCGCGCGCTCCTGGTGATGCTCGATCTGGTGCGCGCCGGCGTGGCGCTGGCGCTGCCCTTCGTGACCGAGGTCTGGCAAGTCTACGTCCTGATCTTCGTGCTGCAGTCGGCATCAGCCGCTTTCACGCCCACCTTCCAGGCGACGATCCCGGACGTGCTGCCGGACGAGAAGGAATACACAAGAGCCCTCTCGCTCTCCCGCCTGGCGTACGATCTCGAAAGCGTGGTCAGCCCCATGCTGGCAGCCGCGCTCCTGACCGTCATCTCCTTCCACAATTTGTTCGCCGGAACGGTCATCGGCTTCCTCGTCTCGGCGGCACTAGTCGTCTCGGTCGGTCTGCCGAGCCCGAAGCCGGCCAAGCCGCGCGGCATCTACGACCGGACCACGCGCGGCATCCGCATCTACCTCGCGACGCCGCGCCTGCGTGGTCTGTTGGCGATCAGCATGGCGGTCGCGGCAGTTGGCGCGCTGGTGATCGTCAACACCGTCGTCTATGTCCAGGCCGTCTTCGGCCTTGGCCAGCGCGACACCGCGCTGGCTTTGGCAGCCTTCGGCGGCGGCTCCATGCTGGTCGCGCTCGTGCTGCCTCGGCTGCTCGACACTATCCCCGACCGGACAGCAATGCTCGCTGGCGCATCTGCCCTGGCGGTTGCGACGATGGTCGCGGTCGTGATCCCATCCTATGGCTGGCTGCTGCCGCTCTGGTTCGTCATCGGGGCGGGTTATTCGATGGCGCAGACGCCATCAGGACGGCTGCTGCGGCGCTCCTCGCATGCCGAAGATCGCCCCGCGCTGTTCGCCGCTCAGTTTGCCCTCTCGCATGCCTGCTGGCTCCTGACCTATCCGCTCGCAGGCTGGGCGGGAGCGACGTTCGGGCTCCCCGCAACGTCCGTCGTCCTGGCCCTGATCGCCGGGGCTGCGGTGGCTGCTGCCGCATGGCTGTGGCCCGCAACTGATCCGGAGGTGGTCGAGCATTCACACGATGTGTTGCCCGCCAGCCATCCGCATTGGAACGAGGGCGTCGCCGACGGTCGCAACAGGCATGCCCACGCCTACGTCATCGACGACCTCCACGCCGTATGGCCGCATGCGCGTTGAGGTCAGCGGGAGAGCGCGCAGCCGCCGTTTTGGATGACCCGCCATTCTGGGCGGCCTGTTCGCGATCGCCTTTGTCGCCGCGACGATCCTTCCCGCCCAGTCGGAGGCGGCCCTGGTCGCCCTCCTGGTCGCGGGAACGCATTCGCCCGTCCTGCTCGTAACCATCGCCAGCCTCGGCAACGTTCTCGGTGCGGTCGTCAACTGGGCGCTCGGGCGCGGCGTCGAGCGTTTCCGCAACCGAAAATGGTTCCCGGTCAGCCAGAAGTCACTCGACCGGGCAACGGGATGGTATCGGAAGTGGGGGCGCTGGAACCTCCTGCTGTCATGGGCGCCCATCGGCGGGGATGCGCTGACCTTCGCCGCCAGCGTCCTGCGCGAGCCACTCTGGAGCTTCGTCGTCCTGGTCTCGATAGCCAAAACGACGCGCTACATCGTGCTGGCGGCCGCAACGCGAATGATAGTCTTGTTCCCTCGTAGCCATCCAGCCTGAGCTGACCGTATCAGGGAACTGTGCTCTACCGCCTGGCGGCCTGAGCGGCACCTCGGGTTCGATGTCCAATCGGTTTCCCCTTGGCCGAGCGTGAAACGCACCACAAGTCATTGTCCCAACGAGTGCCGGAGGGAGGATGCGCGTCTTACCAACATAGCCGGTACGACCGTTTGCGGCTCCTGTCGCGAGACAGTAGCAATCCGCATCTCTTTCGGGATGTATTCACAGCGCATTCGATCACGTCTTGTTCCCATTGGCCTCGGCGCAGCTTGCAATCGCCCCGTCGGCCATCTCCGCATGGGCGCACGCGCGACCATTTAGATCCGTCCTGGCGCTCGTGTTGCCGGTTCGCTTCCGTCTCGCCTTTGAATGACCGCCTCATGACGAGGAAGGAAAGGTGCTCTACCGTCACAACATCATAGTCGCCGTCGCCGACTATCACCAGCACGGCGACAGGCAGCAATCCGCCGAACTTGGCTGAGAGCGGACAGGCCGGTTTCGGCCCCATTGCCGTCACTCAACGCACGCATGGCAGGGTCTGTGGCGGGCGAAGTCGTCGGCGGTCTCATTGAGGATAAGCATGTATTGCATGTCTAATGCTCCAGTTGTTCGCAATGTATCCGGATCAGTTCAGTCCTGAATGACGGTCGGCGGAGACAGTGAGCCTCGCCACGAATTCCGGCGGACATCAACGTTCAGTGGTGGAGCTGACAGCACACCCACGAACTGGGTGATGCCGAAAGCGTTCCAGGCAAGTCCCGCAAGCGCCGCCGCACGTATGCTGAGGGACAGGCCGGCGTGGGATATAAAAAGTGTGGTCATTTCTGCGGCTCCTTGATCCGAAGCGCGCCAAATGGCCGCTGCCGAACTAATGACACGCAAACGGAAACCGCATTCGACAACTGCCAGCCTGCAAGAAATATTGCTTGATGCAAACCGCGGCACCGCTTGGTGTAGCTATCCTCCGCGAACTGGCCATCCAGACCGTACTCTCCTCGGAGGAGGACAATTTCGATGAGGATGCCGCTTTGGCCGTCTCGTCAGTCGCGGCACCGGTCGAGTGCCTCGCGCATCTCTTCTGCGGCGTCGCCTCTCGCACTCTCTCCGGCGCTATCACACCGGAGAGCCACGAAAGTTCAGGTGTGATCGCCTTCACTGCCTCTCCATGAGCGGCGCGGCCGGTTTCCGTGATATCGACGCGCTTGGAGCGGCCATCTCGGTCGTCGGGCCGGACCGATATCCAGCCCGAACGTTCGAGATGACCGAGTGTGTTCGTCATCGCGCACTTGGAAACCTGCATGACGTTGGCGATCTGCGGCGGTGTACGGTCGCCGCCGAGGCGGGTCAGGTGATTGAGCACCGTGAACTGAGGGAGTGTCATCGTGTCGGGCATGACCCTCTCGAAGGCCGTGCCCGAGAGTTGGGCGATGATGCCGATCTCGTTCAGGAAGCGGAACATCGCGGCGACGTTATTTTCGCTCGCGGTACCGTTTTCGCTCATGCGCTACTGATCCGGGTTTCAAAGGGCCAGCGGGGGCCAGCCTTGATGGTAGGACCATAGCCCAGCCGCACGAACATTTGCAGCGTGTCTTCGTGGACGATCGCCAGTGTGTGGCGCATGAGATAGAAATACGGCCGCATTTCCTCAAATTCCTGCAGCGCTTGGCTGTAAGGGTGCATGCCGATGCCAAGACCGGTGGCGGCAAGGTTGAGCCGGACATAGTCTCACCCCGCTTCGATCTGCTGCTCACGCGTGTTGCCTCGAATCGTCAGCCATAGGAATGCCATGGCCGGGTCGAACGGAACCTTCATAATCGGGACCTGTTGGGCGAACACGTTCGAGCCTGGGTAGAGCATGTCCTCGCGCGGAAGCATGCCCGCAATGTCGAGGCCTTCGATGACGGAGCCGGAGAGGTCGAGCCGTCTGGATTGGCCTTGATCTCCGCGCGATCGATGCGCATCAGATCGATGCTCTCCTTGGCCGTGTCGTAGATTATCATCTCCGTGTACAGGGCATTCCAAGCCTTGCTTCTCAGGTCTGCGATCCGTTCTCGGTTTGTTCCAATCGCGTGCGATCCCACCATCGGCATCTTTTTCTTGTTGATGCGTTCGACGAGCGCTTTCAAAGTGAAATAAAATAATTTCTGACAATGAGATGTCACCTCGCAAAATGCGAGATAACTTTTTGATTTTGCTTACCTAATCTTGTTTGACAACGCGTTTGGCTGACGCTAAAGGGGATCAAAGTAAACACGAGAATACAGCGGAACGGGCTAAGTGAGTACGCTCTCGCCGCAAGATCGCGCCAGGACGAAGGATCTGAAAAGGTTTCGTGATTCTGTCTTTTCGGGCGTGCGGTAAGAAAGCGAAATCAAGCGCTAGCAGCACGAGAACCCTGTGAACTTGGAAGGTTGTGCCATCGCAGAAGGGAAAAGCTACCGTATATCGGGGCTGGGTTTCCGCCTGCCCTCTCACCTTGGACTCGGGTCTTCTCAGCTTCTAAGCGAAAAGCAAGTGGCGCATCGCCTCGAAGTGTCTATCGCGACCTTACAGCGGATAAGGAAGCGAGGCGAAATTGGCTACCGTTTGGTTGGAGAACGCATTCGCTATACAGACGAAGATTTGCGCGCGTATGTTGAGAGTAGGAGAGTTAAGCCGTGCGTAAAACCGAAAACCGCACAATCGCAATCGGCGGCTTCTATCTTTCAGAACGTGCCCGCTCGCCCTTCCAACATGCAACATGGTTCGATCCGGCAACTCGACAAACAAAGCGCGTTTCTCTCGGCACAGCAGACGTTCGGGAAGCCGAAATCCGCTTAGCCGAATTTGTTGCGAAGAACGCTAGGATGCAGGATCATTCGCCCACTGAAACTTCTTTGGCAGCAGTGCTGCTTCGTTACTGGCATGGGCATGTTTGTCGGGTTGATAGCCAAGGTCGACTTTTCCGAATTGCAAGCCATGACCAGGCAAAGCAAGCTTTAGCTCTTTGGAACGACCATTGGGGTAACGCGGCAATATCTGATTTGACGATGGTCCGGCAAGAAGCGTTTATCATCTGGCTGAAGGACCGAGGCTATAAGAACGCCTATGTGTCGCGTGTGCTTTCGGTCGGGCGCGCCGCTATCAATCGAGCACATAAGCGGCAGGAAATTGCGGCTGCGCCATTCATTATTGATGAGTCTGATCGAAGCGACCAAGAGGTTCGATATCGTCTCAGCATGGACGAAGTCGGTCGGCTGCTTTCGACGGCTGGCAGCAAGGACCGCTGGCGTCATCTGCTCGTTTTTTGCATTATCTCGCTAAACACTCTGCAGCGGCCAGGTGCAGTATTGGACCTACGTCCCTCGCAGGTCGATTTTGAAATGCGCCGGATAGATTTCAACGTTCAGGGCCGTAGGCGGACAAAGAAGCGCAGGGCCATTGTGCCGATCACCCACACATTGCTTCCGTTCCTGTCTAATGAATCGGTTTTGCGTTTCGTCAATTGGCATGGGGCATCTATTAAAAGTGTAAAAAAAGGCTTTGCGAAGATAGTGCAGGCAGCGGCGCTAAACCCTGAAATAACCCCATATTCGCTACGGCACACGATGGCTTCTGAGCTACGCCGTCGCGGCGTTCCTATGTGGGAGGTTGAAGGCTTACTCGCTCACAAGGTGGGGCGCGAAACCGAAACGTATGCGCAGTTTGATCCGGACTATTTGTCAAAAGGCAGCCAGGCGATCGACGCGTATTTCGGTGCTCTCGAACTTGATCTTTGCCGTTTTGTTGATCCGAGAGCCGATTGCGTGCCACATGCGTGGCACATCGAATTATGCCCGAGAACCGAAGCCCCAGAAAACTCAATATATTCATCGGAGTGGATGGTGGGCGTGACAGGGATTGAACCTGTGACCCCTACGATGTCAACGTAGTGCTCTCCCGCTGAGCTACACGCCCATCCGAAGCCGCGCATACACCACCTATTGCGCGGCGCGTCAAGGGCGGCAAAGCCCGAACCGGGCCGTCGGCTACTGCCTCGGCGGCGCTTCCCGCAAGCAGGTGTCAGGCAGCCTGCAGCATCTTCTCGACCTCGTTCACCAGGTCGCGCAGATGGAACGGTTTGGACAGGATTTTTGCGTCCTTCGGAGCCTTCGAATCCGGGTTCAGCGCGACGGCGGCAAAACCGGTGATGAACATGACTTTAAGGTCGGGATCGATCTCGGTGGCGCGGCGGGCAAGTTCGATACCGTCCATCTCCGGCATCACGATGTCGGTCAGAAGCAGCGAGAACGGCTCCTCGCGCAGGCGCTCGTAGGCGCTCGCGCCATTGTCGAAATCGCTGACGTCATAGCCGGCGCGTTCCAGCGCCTTGACCAGAAACCGGCGCATGTCGTCGTCGTCTTCCGCAAGAAGAATGCGTGCCATCGTGTCCTGTCCGAATCAC
>JBGTLX010000763.1:0-2709 GCA_041743855.1 Rhizobiaceae bacterium
CCAGGCATTCGTCTTGCCCACCACGGAACGCCGGCCTGTCGGACGCCCTCGGAGACATGGGAACCGAATCCATGCCGGGAGGTCACCGCCGCTCTCCCAATCCCCGGTCCGGAACCGGTTCCCGCAAGAGCGATGGACGGATAATAGTGGAGGTGCAGGCGGCGTGGATAAATACGACCGAAGTTTCTTGCCAACCCGAGCGAAATCAGCAGCTTGGCGGGCGAGACAGCAAGAATTTATTCACAATCCCGCAAACGCTCTCATATGAAACGCCTGCTGGTCCGCCGGATAGCGGTATTCCGTCCCATAGGGGCAGGCGTTGCGGTCGAGACAGCCGGCAGTTCGACAAGGCTCGCCATGTGGCCCGCGCACATGGGCGAGGCAATCACCGTGAGCGAATCCGGATTGTGAATACGCATCGACCGGACAGGCTTTCAGGCAGGGTTTTCCGACACATGCGTCGCAAAGGTGAATCGTCGTCTCAAGCGGCGCGATCGGCAGTTCCACGTCGAACAGCAGTGCCGCGCGATAAGCATGCCAGAGGCCGTAATCCGAGTGCATGAGGATGCCAAGTGGCGACGGTTTTAATCTTTCGGCGCGAACCGCCCATTGCTGGAACGGCAGATAGGGCTTGTCCGACGGGGAGACCGCCCTCGCCCGGAATTTTTCAGCGACATCGCCGATCACGGCTCGCGACCATGTGTCGAGCGGATTTGCCAAATCGGCGGACTGCGCCGCGCGCCAACGTGAAAAATGCGACCAAGAGGCTGAGCCTGCTTGCCCAACGAGGAGGACGGATTTGGCCGGCGAGCCGGAGGGTCCGGGAGGGGCTGACTCGTCGGGGGAAAACACAAAGCCGCCACGCAGGATCAGGCCGTGGCTGGCTAGGGCTATGGAAATTTTGTCAATCATCAGATTCGGCCAGAACGGGGCGCGGCGCTTTCTCCCCCCTTGAGGGGGAGATGGTTGCGAAGCAGCCAGAGGGGGTTGGTCAAGGCAGCGCGGGTCGCAAGAACAACGTCGAGCACTGCCGCAACAACCCCACCCGGCGGCTTCGCCGCCACCCTCCCCTCAAGGGGGAGGGAAACCCACCCACCATCACCCCTTGTCCGGCCCGTCGAACGCGCTGCGCCAGACTTCCTTGTGAATGATGCTGGCGACTTTAGCCCCGCCTGATTCGGGCTCCTTTCAGGTGAAGGCGTCGGGCATCGACGCCTTCTTCCTGGCGATGAATTCTTTCAGCCCGTCATGGATGCCCTCGTCCAGCGGCGGCGCTTCGTAGGTCTCGAGCCAGCGCCGCGCCATCTCGTTGGCGCGCTGCGGCGCGGTTTTTTCGCCCTCGGCCAGCCACTGCTCGTAGGAATTGTTGTCGGCGATCGACGAGCGGTAGAACGCCGTCTGGAAATTCGCCTGCGTGTGGTCGCAGCCGAGAAAATGGCTGCCCGGCCCGACCTGCCGGATGGCGTCCATGGCCTGGCCGTTTTCGCTGAGATCGACGCCAGCTGAGAATTTCTGCTGCATGCCAAGCTGGTCGATATCCATCATGAATTTTTCGTAGCAGGAGGCGAGACCGCCTTCGAGCCAGCCGGCCGAATGCAGGACGAAGTTCGCGCCGGCCAATATGGTCGAGTTCAGCGTGTTGGCGCTCTCATAGGCGGCCTGAGCGTCCGGGATTTTCGAGGCGCAGAGCGACCCGCCGGTTCGGACCGGCAGGCCAAGGCGGCGCGCCAGCTGCGCCGCGCCATAGGACACCAGAGACGGTTCCGGCGTGCCGAAAGTCGGCGCTCCCGACTGCATCGAGATCGACGAGGCGAAAGTGCCGAACAGCACCGGCGCGCCGGGCCGGATCAGCTGTGTGACGGCCGCACCGGCCAGCACTTCGGCCAGAACCTGCGTCAGCGTGCCGGCGACCGTCACCGGGCTCATCGCGCCGGCAAGGATGAAGGGCGTGACGATGCAGGCCTGGTTGTTGCGCGCATAGACTTTTAGCGCGCCAAGCATGGTGTCGTCGAAGACCATCGGCGAATTGGCGTTGATGAGACTGGTCAGCACCGTGTTCTGGTCGACGAATTCGTCGCCGAACAGGATTTTGGCCATCGCCACCGTGTCTTCGGCGCGTTCCGGCGCGGTGACCGAGCCCATGAACGGCTTGTCCGAATAGACGATGTGGGAATAGATCATGTCGAGATGGCGCTTGTTGACCGGCACGTCGACCGGCTCGCACACGGTGCCGCCCGAATGGTGGATCGACGGAGCCATGTAGGCGAGTTTCACGAAATTGCGGAAATCCTCGATCGTGGCGTAGCGGCGCACGCCATCGAGGTCGCGCACGAAGGGCGGGCCATAGACCGGCGCAAAGACGGTAGCGTTGCCACCGATCTGCACCGAGCGCTCCGGATTGCGCGCATGCTGGGTGTAGACGGACGGCGCGGTTTTGAGCAGCGAGCGCGGCAGGCCTTTGGGGAAATGGACGCGTTCGCCTTTGACGTCGGCGCCGGCTTCCTTCCACATGGCGAGCGCTTCCGGGTCGTCGCGAAAGATGATGCCGGTTTCTTCCAGCACGATGTCGGCATTGGCCTCGATGAGGGACAGCCCCTCCTCGTCGAGCACCTCATAGACCTTGATGGCGCGCTTGATGAAGAATTGCTGGATGCCGGGACCGCCGCCTGAACGGGCCGCGCGCCTTGCCGCCGCTCCCCCGCTGGCCGC
>JBGTLX010000764.1:0-3699 GCA_041743855.1 Rhizobiaceae bacterium
CCGGCGGCGGCGGCAAAGGCATGCGGCGCGTCGACCATCCCGACGATTTCGCCGAGGCGCTGGCCGGCGCGCGGCGCGAGGCGAAGGCTGCTTTCGGCGACGACCATGTGCTGATCGAGAAATATGTGAACCGTCCGCGCCACATCGAGGTACAGGTATTCGGCGACACTTTCGGCAATGTCGTGCATCTTTTCGAGCGCGACTGCTCGGCGCAGCGCCGCCACCAGAAGGTGATCGTGGAAGCCCCCGCCCCTGGCATGACGGAAGAAATGCGCGCGGCGATGACCGAGTCGGCAGTGACCGCCGCCAAGGCGATCGGCTATTCGGGCGCGGGCACGATCGAGTTCATCGCCGACGCTTCGGAGGGCTTAAGCCCGCAAAAATTCTGGTTCATGGAGATGAACACGCGGCTGCAGGTCGAGCACCCGGTGACCGAGATGGTGACCGGCGTCGATCTGGTCGAATGGCAGTTGCGCGTGGCGGCGGGCGAGAAACTGCCGAGAACGCAGGCCGAAATCGAGCTGTGCGGCCACGCCTTCGAGGCGCGCCTTTATGCCGAGGATGCGGCGAAAGGTTTTTTGCCCGCGACCGGCACGCTGCACCACTTGCTGTTCCCGGCTGGCGCGGGCATCCGGGTCGAGACCGGGGTGCGCGGCGGCGACGTCATCTCGCCCTTTTATGACCCGATGATCGCCAAGCTGGTGGTTCAAGGCCCCGACCGCCAGGCCGCGCTGGGTGCGCTGGCAGGCGCGCTTGCCGGCACCGAGATAGCCGGCTCGGTCACCAATGCAGCGTTCCTCGGCGCGCTTGCGCGGGACCCCGATTTCGCCGCCGGCGATGTCGACACCGGGCTGATCGCGCGCAAGCAGGATCAACTTACCTCGGTCGCGCAGCCGACACCGGAGGTCATAGCCCAGGCCGCGCTGATCGCGTCGGGCGCGGCCGGCGTTGCGCGGGACGACGATCCATGGTCCGCTCTGGCCGGCTATGCGCACTTCCATGCCATAGAGCGCCGGGCGACGATCCGGCACGGCGAAACGGAAATCAGTGCGCTGATCTCGGCGCTGCCAGATGGCCGGTTCGACGTGCGGCTGGATGGCCAGTCGGATGTCCGGACGTTTTCGCCGGACAGGCTGCCCCGCTTCGCCCTCTGGCCCGGCCATGTCACCGTCTTCCCCAAGGGATCGGCCTACGATTTCGCGATACCAGATCCGTTCGCCAAGGCGGCGGAGGCGGACGCCGAGACGGCCAGCATGCGCGCGCCGATGCCGGGCCTGGTAAAGATTGTGCGCGTGGCCAAGGGCGACAGCGTCGTCAAAGGCCAGCCGCTGCTAATCCTGGAGGCGATGAAGATGGAGCACTCGATCGCCGCACCCCATGACGGCGTGGTCGCCGAGATTGCGGCCGAGGGCGCGCAGATCGCCGACGGCACGGTGCTGGTGCGGTTCGAGGAGACGCCGTCGGCCTGATTCAGTTCGCGGCAGGCTGCTTCGTGGTGCGCAGATAGGGCAGCACGCGCTCGAACGTCCCGAAGCGTGTTGTTGCGTCCTCGTCGGAAACCGCCGCTGTGATGATCACGTCCTCGCCGTTCTTCCACTGCGCCGGGGTGGCGACCTGATGCTTGGCGGTCAGTTGAATCGAATCCAGCGCGCGCAATATCTCGTCGAAATTGCGCCCGGTGGTCATCGGATAGGTCAGCATAAGCTTGATCTTCTTGTCCGGCCCGACGATGAAGACAGAGCGGACAGTCGCGTTGTCGGCGGGAGTCCTGCCTTCGAAGCTGTCGCCGGCCGCGGCCGGCAGCATGTCGTAGAGCTTGGCGACGGCCAGCGTCGGGTCGCCGATCATCGGATAGTCGACCGTGTTGCCCGACCATTTCTCGATGTCCCCCTTCCATTTATGGTGGTTATCCACCGGATCGACCGAAATCCCGATCATCTTGGCGTTGCGGCGGGCGAAGTCCGGCTTCAAACCCGCCATATAGCCTAGCTCTGTCGTGCAGACCGGCGTGAAATCCTTGGGATGGGAAAACAGGATCGCATAGCCGTCGCCGATCCACTCGTGAAAATTGATTTTTCCCTGCGTCGTGTCGGCGCTGAAATCCGGGGCTGTATCGTTGATGCGAAGACTCATCTTCGTTCCTCCTTGCAGGCACACGCGGCGCGTCGATATTTGCGGCGGTGCGGACATGAAAAACCTCCCCGTGCTGAAAAGGGCGGGCGTCGGTTCTTCAGACCCTGCATTCTGCGACATGGCGCGAAAAAAGGAAACAGCCGCGCCGGTGTGTTCCCACCGGTCGTGGCTGTTTGTCTGACCCCGAAGCCCCCGCCCCGTGACCCGTCTCGCCTGCCTGCCCTTTGCGCTTATGGCCGGTTGCGGCCGAGCGTCTTCTTGTTGGGACCGCCGTCTTGTCGCGGCTTTGTCCGTGCCAGTTAAAACTCGTGCCAGTTAAAACTAGTGCATCGTCATCCATTCGCGGGCTTCGCGAAGGGCGCGCGCAATGTCGGCCTTGGTCATTGTGGCGGAGAGCTCCGAGCGAAGCTCGGCGCCGCGCTGCGAACCCTTGATCGCCGCGATGTTGAACCATTTGTGGGCGGCGACGACATCGGCGTCGCAATCGCGGCCGGTCGCATACATCATGCCCAACTCGAAAAGAATGTCGGCCTGAGCGGTTGCTCCCATCGCGCCGAAACCGGCCTCAAGCATTTCAAAACGTGCCATTTCCAAGTCCCCTGTCTCTTGTCCCGAGAGCGGCTTTTGCGTTGCCTTGGTGCTGCTCTTCCGATGCTTCCGAGAATGAAGCCGAGGCTTGAATTCGTCGTTAAAAGGTGTGCTTAATTTGAAACGAACAAAGTCAAAACAAGAGGTAAACTTGTGATTTCGTTAGGGATATGGGTCCTTGCCCAGCCGGGATAGTCCGGCGAATTTGCCGAAAATGTCACCTTGGACGCGAAAGACTCCGTTCACCACGAAAGCCGATCATAGCTGTCGAGCCATTCGGGCAAACGAGGTTGCGTAACCGCTGCGTCGCTGGAAAAAAGCACTCCGTCTTCCCCTGCGGCACTGCTTTCGCTTCATCCGCGATTGGCATAGCTTGCGTTGGCGTCAAGATGCGGGACGGCCGAAGCAAGTGTCGCTGGGCCGGGCCAAATTCACTGGAGGACACGAATGTTTTGCAAGATGAGCCTGGCCCTTGCGGCCATGACGATGATGGTCGGCGCGGCCTACGCCGACCCGATCGAAGGCAGTTGGAAAACGCAAAGCGGCGAGACGGCCGCGATCGGCGGTTGCGGGGGCGGCTTTTGCATCAAGCTGACGACCGGCAAATATTCGGGCAAGTCGATCGGCAAGATGTCACCCAATGGCGACGGCGCCTACAAGGGGTCGATCACCGATCCGGCCGACGACAAGACCTATTCCGGCTCGGCGAATCTCGCGGGTTCGAGCCTGAAGATGACGGGCTGCGCGCTCAAGATCTTCTGCAAGACGCAAACGTGGACGAAGATGTAAGGGTAGGCAGTAGGGAGTAGGGAGTAGGGAGTAGGAAGAACGAAACCGGCTAGGTCGTGTGGACTCTTGGGATTCCCAAGGCTGAGCAAATCAGATTCAAGGCTGTCTTTTGGAGACAGCCATGGGTGTTCTCGACCGTCTGATTCTTCGTGACGACCAGTGGGAGCGCATGTCGGCGCACATCATCGG
>JBGTLX010000765.1:0-7083 GCA_041743855.1 Rhizobiaceae bacterium
GGCGCGCTGGCCGGTGCTGATGCTGGCGATCCTGACCGGCATCGCGCTCATCTATCGTTTCGGTCCGAGCCGCCGCGCCGCGAAATGGCGCTGGCTGAGCTGGGGAGCGGGCATCGCCACCGTGGTCTGGGTCGCGGCGTCTTGGGGCTTCTCGTTCTACCTCCAGAATTTCGCGGACTACAACGCCACCTACGGCTCGCTCGGTGCGATCATCGGCCTGATGACCTGGACCTGGATATCGGTCGTTATCCTGATCGTCGGCGCGGAGATAAACGCCGAAACGGAGCACCAGACCGCGCGGGATTCGACGGTGGGCAATCCGAAGCCGATGGGCCGGCGCGGCGCGGTCGTCGCCGACACGGTGGGCGAGAGTTCGGAGAGCTGACAAGCCGCCGGAAGCCGCCGATGAAGACCGCATCGGATGGCTGGAACCAACCGGCCGAACGGGAATTGTAGCGCCAGAACAGAACTATCCCGATCAGGAGTTGGCGCAATGAGCAGAACGGTTCAAATTTCCGGCCTGGTGTTCGCGATGGCCGTCATCCTGGCGTTTACCTTGATGACGCGCACGAGCGACGGATCCTTGATAGCTTACGATACCGCGGCGACGGTTGGCGTGCTGAAGCAGTAGGTCCCCGGTTGCCAGGATTTACGCCGCCATCCTGTTGGAACCGAGGCGCTTGATCGCCTCGGTGAGCGGCCTCTCGCCATCCCGGTAGTCCGCCCACGCCTTGCTCTTCCCCAGCAGCGCGGGAACGGTGCGGATCGTGTATCTGGATGGGTCGAGGCCGGCCTTCACCTGGTCCCAGAGCAACGGCATCGAGACCGTCGCCCCAGGCCGAGCGCGGGGCGACAGCGGCCCGACGGCCGTCGCCATGCGGTCGTTACGCAGATAATCGAGGAAGATCCGGCCGTCGCGCAGCTTCTTGGCCATGCTGACGAGGTAACGATCCGGGGCGTCCTCGGCCATCCGCGCGCACACTTCCTTGGCGAACGTCTTGGCGTCGTCCCATGTCAGTTTGTTGCGGCGCTTCGCCAGAGGGGTCACGACATGCAGGCCCTTGCCGCCTGTGGTCTTGCAGAAGCTGACCAGACCCAACGCCTCCAGCCTGTCACGCATTTCCCTCGCGGCGTCCACGACCGCCGAAAACGCGACATCGGGGCCGGGATCAAGATCGAAAACCAGCCGACCGGGAAGTTCAGGGTTGCCCGGCACGCAGTTCCACGGATGCAGTTCGAGGCCGCCGATCTGGGCGATGGCCGCCAGCCCCTCGACGCGGTCGACCTGCAGATAGGGTTTTTTGTCGCCGAAGACCGTCACCAGTTCGAGCAGGCTGGAAGTGCCGGGCATGGCGTGGCGCTGGAAGAAGGTCTCGCCGGCGATGCCGTCGGGCGCGCGCACGACCGAACATGGCCTTCCCTTGAGGTGCTCGATCATCCAGGGGCCGACGGCCTCGTGATACTCCGCCAGATCTAGTTTTGTGACCGGGCGGCCGTCGCCGCCATCGGGCCACAGCGCCTTGTCGGAATTGGAGATCAGGACGCCCATGACCACCGGCTTGCTTTTACGGCCCGCCGATCTTTGGGCTTTGGCGGGTTTCTTCGCGGCCGACGGCTCGACGATCGCGGTCTCCCCGGCCGGGGCAGGAGCCTCGACCTCGACTTCCCTGGCAGGCAAATCCTCGCGCAGGCGCTTGAAGGCGGCCTGGCGCACCATGCCGCCGCCGGTCCAGCCGGCGAACTCGATTTCGGCCACCAGTTCGGGCTTCGTCCAGTGGATGGTCGCGTTTTTCTTCGGCGCGCCGACGCCGGTGAAGGGCGACTTTTCAGCCTCGACAGCTTTCAGGCGGGGCAGAAGCCGCTTGACCTTTTCCTCGCCATATCCGGTTCCGACCCGGCCGACATAGACGAAGTGGCCATCGCGATTGGCTCCGGCCAGCAGCGAGCGGAACTTGCCGTTGGTCGTCGTCCATCCGCCGATCACCACATCTTCTTCCCGCCCGGCACGGCATTTGGCCTTCGCCCAGCTGTCGCTGCGCCCGGAGCGGTAAGGCGCATCCAGCCGCTTGGAGACGATGCCTTCGAGATTGAGGCGGCAGGCCGACCGCAGCACGGCGTCTCCGCCTGTTTCGAAATGCTCGACATAGCGGATCAGGGGAGCATCGCCCCGGCCGGCCTCGGCCAGAAAATTCTCCAGCCTGAGCTTGCGCACGGCAAGGGGCTTGGGCCGAAAATCGTCGCCGCCCTCGAACAGCAGATCGAAGGCAAAGAAGATGAGATCGTCGGTGTTCTGCGCCGAGAGGGCTGCCTGAAGTGCTGCGAAATCGGGGGCGCCGCTGGCGTCGAGCGCGACGATCTCGCCGTCGATAATCGAATCGGGCAGCGATGAGGCTTCGTCGGCGATGGCTTCGAATTTCGCGGTCCAGTCGAGGCCTTTTCGCGTTTTGAGGGTGGCGGTTCCGTTGGCGACGCGCAGCTGGACGCGGTAACCGTCGAATTTGATCTCATGCGCCCAGCCGCCGTCGTTCGGAGGCCGCGACAGGGTGGCGCAAAGCTGCGGCTCGATGAAGTCCGGCATGTTTTTCGACGCGGTTTTTCGCACGGCAGGCTTGGGCTTTGCCGGCGCTGCCTTGGCTTTCCTCGCGTCGGCGGCATCGCCCCGGTTGCTTTCCCAGACCGCATCCGGGCCGGCGGCTTCCTTTGCAGCCGTGATGAACGGTTTCGGACCCTTGCCCTTGCCCGCAGCGATCATCGCCATGGTCCGGCCGGACGCGACCGAGCGGTCCTGGGCAAGAATGGCGTCGCCCTTGCCGTCCACGGCGTGCGCGTCGCGATGCTTGATCAACAGCCAGTTGGTGCGCGTGCCGCCGTCCCGGTCGTTCTTCAGGCGCACCAGCACGAAGCTGCCCTGCAGGCGCTCGCCGTCCAGCGTGAATTTGAAGTCGCCTTTGGCCAGTTGCTGTTCGGGGGTTGTTGTCCCCTCCGGCGCCCAATAGCCGCGGTCCCACAGTTGCACCGTGCCGCCGCCATACTGGCCCTTCGGGATGGTACCCTCGAAATCGCCGTAGTCGAGCGGATGATCCTCGACCTCGACCGCCAGCCTTTTGTCGTGCGGATCGAGCGAGGGCCCTCTGGTCACCGCCCATGATTTGAAGACGCCGTCGAGTTCCAGCCTCAGATCGTAATGCAACCTTGTCGCGGCGTGCTTCTGGATGACGAAGCGGCGAAGGTTGAAGGGATGACCCGCATCCTCGCCGCTCGGCTCGAGCGTCTTGCTGAAATCGCGCTTGGCGCGGTATTTCGACAGCTTGTTCTTTTCCACGCGAAGAAACCCTTGAACTTGCGCCAGCGCCAGTCGCGTCTCAACGCGGAACACTGCGCTTTGGTTCGACAGTGACGCGAAGCGCCCAGGGACCGCGCAACGAATGCAGCCATCAGACAGTTTCGCTTGTCTGCGACCAGAATATTGGCGATTGGAGTGCGGGTAAAGCGCTGCCGTTGTTAGGCGCTGCGATGACTGTCTTTTGGGGAGATCGGTAAAGATGACCAAGGTTGCAATCGTAACGGGGGCCGGCAGCGGCGTCGGCAGGGCGGTGGCGCTCGGCCTTTTGAGTGTAGGCTACAGCGTCGTGTTGGCCGGCCGCCGGGTTCCCGAACTCGAGCAGACGGCCAGCCTCGCGAAATCCGGCGCTCCGCTGGTCGTCCCGACGGACGTTTCGGACGAGGCCGCGGTCGATGCCCTTTTCCAGCGCACGGCGGAAAAATTCGGCAGGCTCGACCTCCTGTTCAACAATGCCGGGCGCGGCGCTCCCCCCTTGCCGATCGACGAACTGCCGGTCGAAACCTGGCGCTCGGTGGTTGACATCAATCTGACCGGCGCTTTTCTGTGCGCACGCGCCGCCTTCCGGCAGATGCGGAACCAGTCGCCCAAGGGCGGACGCATCATCAACAACGGTTCGATTTCTGCGCACGCGCCGCGCCCGTTCACGGTGGCCTACACCACGACCAAGCACGCCATCACCGGAATGACCAAGCAGCTTGCGCTGGACGGCAGAAACTTCGACATCGTCTGCGGCCAGATCGACATCGGCAACGCCGATACGCCGATGACGGCGCGCATGAAGGACGGCGTTTTGCAGGCCGATCTCACCGTCGCCACCGAGCCGGTGATGGATGCAAAGCACGTCGCCGATGCAGTGCTCTACATGGACGGCCTGCCGCTCGACGCGAACGTGCTGTTCATGACGGTCATGGCCAACATGATGCCCTTCGTCGGGCGCGGGTAGCGGGTCGGAGGCCAAGCTCGCGGAAGACGAAAAATTCGACCTGCCCACTTAATCGGAACAAATCTTCTCTGGCCAAGCGGCGGCCGGTATCGGTAGTCTTGCCCGGAAGGCCCACATGCCAGCTGCGATACGATGGTCGCGGATAATACGGAGGGAAGACATGTCAGGTTTCAAGATTTCGCGGCGATCTGTGCTCGCCGGTTCGGCTCTCCTTCTCGCCTCGACCGCGATGCCGATGATCGCGCGCGCGCAGGAGCCGAAAAAGGGAGGGCGGCTGGTCGTGGCGGCCGATTCCGAGCCGCGCAACCTCAACCCGGCGATCGTCGCCTCCAACGGCGTCTTCTTCGTCGCCAGCAAGGTGATCGAGCCGCTGGCGGAAGCCTCGTTCGAAGGCGAGCACGGGCTTGAACCGCGCCTCGCCACCGGTTGGGAGGGATCGGCGGACGGACTGACTGTCACCTTCAAGCTGCGCGAAGGTGCGACCTGGCATGACGGCAAGCCGTTCACCTCGGCCGACGTGGCCTTCTCCGCCATGCAACTGTGGAAGCCGCTGCAAAATCTCGGTCGGGTCGTGTTCAAGGATCTGGAGGCTGTCGAGACGCCGGACGACGTCACGGCCATCTTCAAATTTGCCAAGCCGACGCCATTCCAATTGATCCGCAACGCGTTGCCGGCGCTGACCAGCGTCGTGCCCAAGCACATTTATGAGACCGGCGACATCGCCGAGAACCCGGCCAACACCGCGCCGGTCGGAACCGGGCCGTTCAAATTCGCCGAGCACAGACCGGGAGAATATTACCGCCTGACGCGCAACGAGACCTATTGGGGCGAGGGCCTGCCGCATCTCGACGAGATCGTCTATCGCGTGCTGCCCGACCGCGCGGCCGCTGCCGGTGCGCTGGAAGCCGAGGAAATCCACCTCGCCGCCTTCTCAGCGGTGCCGCTGGCCGACCTCGACCGCATCTCCAAGGTCGAGGGCATCGAGGTGATTTCGAAAGGCTATGAGGGCCTGACCTATCAGCTCGTGGTCGAGATCAACCACCGGCGCAAGGAACTGGCGGACCTGAAAGTCCGGCAGGCGATCGCCCATGCCATCGACAAGGAGTTCGTCGTCAAGACCATCTTCCTCGGCTACGCCAAGGCCGCCACCGGTCCCGTGCCGCAGAACGATCCGCAGTTTTATTCCGCCGACGTGCCGGCCTATCCGTTCGATGTCGCCAAGGCCAACGCGCTGCTGGACGAGGCCGGCTATCCGCGCGGCGAGAACGGCACGCGCTTTGCGCTAAAACTGTTGCCCGCGCCATATTTTAACGAAACCAAGCAGTTCGGCGATTATCTTCGCCCGGCTCTGGCCGAAATTGGCATTGATGCCGAACTGGTCAACAACGATTCAGCCGCGCACCAGCAGGCGGTCTACACCGACCACGCCTTCGATCTCGCCATCGCGCCGCCGGTGTTTCGCGGCGACCCGGCGATCTCGACGACGATCCTGGTGCAGAGCGGCATCCCGGACGGCGTGCCGTTCTCCAACCAGGGCGGCTACGCCAACGCGGAACTCGACGCGCTGATCGCCAAGGCCGCCGAAACGCTGGACGCCGAGGCGCGCACCGCGCTCTACCGCGACTTCCAGAAGATGGTCGTGGCGGACCTGCCGCTGATCAACGTCGCCGAATGGGGCTTCATCACGGTGGCGCGCACTTCGGTGAAGAACGTCTCGAACAATCCGCGCTGGGCGGTGTCGAACTGGGCGGACACGTGGGTCGAGGGGTGACAGGGCGACTTGCGCGATCACGCAGTGACCCGCGCCCTTCTGCTCATCCGCCGTCGCCTTGTCGGCGCCATTCCGGTGCTGCTGACCGTCGTTATCGGCACGTTCTTTTTGCTCGAGGCCGCGCCCGGCGACGCGGTCGACGCTTATTCGGTGTCGTTCGGAGGCGATGCGGGCACGATCGAGGCGCTTCGCCAACGCTGGGGGCTCGACCAGTCGCCGCTCACGCGGCTCGCCGTCTACCTGTGGGCGCTCCTCCATCTCGATCTAGGCCATTCCGTCACCTTCTCCCGGCCGATCCTCGACGTCATCCTCGAACGATTGCCCAACACGCTGCTTTTGATGGGCAGCGCCACGGCGCTTTCTTTCGGGCTGGGGTCGGCGCTCGGTATTTATGCGGGCGCGCGCCCGGGCAGTTTTCGCGACCGCTTCCTGTCGATCGGTTCGCTGGCGCTCTACGCGGTGCCGGGCTTCTGGCTCGGGCTGGTGTTCACGGTTATCTTTTCGGTGCAGCTCAGATGGTTTCCATCGAGCGGCATCGAGACCATCGCATCCGGCAACACCGGGCTTGACCGCGCTCTCGACATAGCGCGCCATCTGGTGCTGCCGGTCGCCGCCCTCGGCTTCATCTATCTGGCGCTCTATCTGCGCATGATGCGGGCCGGCATGGCCGAAATCTGGCGCATGGATTTCGTGCTCGCGGCGCGGGCCAGAGGGGTTCCCCGCCGCCGCATCGTGCTTCGGCATGTGGCGCGCAACGCGCTCCTGCCGCTGGTCACCATGCTCGGCCTGCAATCGGCAAGCATGCTCGGCGGCAGTGTCGTCATCGAAAGCGTGTTTTCCGTTCCGGGGCTCGGGCGGCTGGCGCAGGAGGCGGTGGCCTCGCGCGACACGCCGCTGCTGCTCGGCATCATCCTCGCAAGTGCCGTCCTCGTCATGCTGGTCAATCTCGCCGTGGACATCGCCTATGCGGCGCTTGATCCGCGCGTCGGCGGCACGGAAGCGGCCGCATGAGCTTTGCCAGGCGCT
>JBGTLX010000766.1:0-1979 GCA_041743855.1 Rhizobiaceae bacterium
GCGGCCATTGGCGCTGACCCGCGCCTCGGCGCGCTCGGCCGATTCGACCCGCTCGGCGGCGCGACGCCAGCCGCTTTCCAAAGGTTGGCCAATGTCGAAATCATCCTTGGGACGCATTCTGGCGGCGGCGCGGCGCGCAAAAGCCCGCGCCGAGAGCCACCAATGGGTTATTGCGCCCAGCGCCAATATGCCCTCGTCGCGGTCCTCTTCGTCTTCGTCGAATTCCGCCGGATCCTGCCCGACCGGTTTGCTCGACGATGGCGCGGCCTTGCCGGCAAAGCCATTTTTGCGCTTGAGCAGTCCCGAACCATAGGCGAACAGCAGTAGAGCGGGCGCAGCAAGAACGACCGCCAGAACGCCCGCAAACATGCCCTGCGGATAGCCGCCCGTAAACAGCGCAGGCACGTTCAGCACCATGTCGCCGAACACGCCGCCAAGCCCGGCCGGCAGCGGCCAGGTTTCGGGTGGCGTCATGCACCCTGCTATCGCCGCAAACAAAAGCGCCGCGCCAAACCACGCCAGCGCCCGCTTGGGCAGGCTGTCGACGCCGCGCGCCGTCGAAAAGAAAAATCCCCAGATGACGGCCGGGGCGAGCACGCCCACCGACGAGAGGCCAAAAAACTGCATCGCCAGATCGGAAACAACCGCGCCCGTATAGCCCATCGCGTTGGTGACCGGATTGTCGGTGGCGTGGCTGAAACTCGGATCGGAGACATTCCACGTGCCGAGGCTGGCGAGGCAGAAGGCGACCCCTAGAAACAGCCCAAGCCCCGCCACGCGCCCAGCCTGCCGACGCACGAAGGCCTGCAAGCCATGTCCCGTTTCGATGAGCGTAAGCGGTGAGGAAACCCCAGAACGCATGTCGTTCCCCGTCTGTCATTGCCGCCGCCGGAAAGTCGATCGCATCCCGCGCAGATTCGACCGCCAGACTAGCGGGTGGAAGGTAAAGGCCGCATTAACCATGGAGTTTTGATATGCAATGGAGTTCGCGCCAACCCGCTCGTCAGCGCCAGGGTTCATGGCCGAGCCAAACAGTGACACTGCAGCGCGAGCATGCAATGTTTGCGCAAAATGCATTCGACAGAGGTCCAATGGTTCGACGGAAGCAAAGCACGAAAAGGCTTGTGGTCGCCGCGACGTCTTCGCTGCTTGCGTTCGATGCTTTAGCGGCGTCACGCTACGACATCACCGACATGACGTGCGCCAAGGTTCAGACTCTGGTCGAGACCGAGGGCGCCGCCATCCTGAGATATGGTTCGACAAGGATTCTGGGGCTGTCGCTCTACGAGCGCTTTGTCTGGAGCCAACAATACTGCAACAGCGGCGAAGTCGTGCGAGGGGCCGGCTTCCCGAGCGTCGACAAAAAATACTGCCCCGTCAAGAAATGCGTCAGGAGCGATATCTTCGTCCGAACAGACGGCGGGCAACGCTGAATTGGCCCGCAGGCAAAAGAAGAACCCGGCCGGAGCCGGGTTCTTTCTCAAAGCTGAGCGTCTGGGACGCGATGCGATCAGTTGTTGTAGGCGCGCTCGCCATGCGACGTGATGTCGAGACCCTCGCGCTCGGCCGCCTCGGGAAGCCTCACCCCTATCGTCGCCTTGACGATGGTCATGGCGATGAATGACACCACCGCCGTCCAGACGACCGTGACCAGAACGCCCTTGATCTGCGCGATCACCTGGGTGGCGAAAGTGTAGCCCGCCGTGCCGCCCGCGCCGCTGTTCATCGCATAGTCGATGACGCCCGCGCCGCCGAGCGCCGGGTTGACGACGATGCCGGTCAGGATGGCGCCGACGATGCCGCCGACCGCATGGATGCCGAAGACGTCGAGCGAGTCGTCATAGCCGAGCTTCGCCTTGAGCCAGACCACGGCCCACAGGCAGACCGCGCCGGCGATGCAGCCGATGACGATCGCGCCGAACGGGCCGGAGAAGCCGGCGGCAGGCGTCACAGCGACAAGGCCGGCGACAGCGCCGGAG
>JBGTLX010000767.1:0-4082 GCA_041743855.1 Rhizobiaceae bacterium
GAGGGACGGCGAGCTGCAACGCCTGCTGGCCGCACTGTCGGAGGGCGGGGAGGAGGCGCGCATCGCCGGCGGCGCGGTGCGCGACGCGCTGCTCGGCCGGGATGTCTCCGACATCGACATCGCCACGACGACAGTGCCGGAAGAAACCACGCGCCGCGCGGAAGCGGCCGGCTTCGGGGCGATCCCGACCGGAGTAGAGCACGGCACCGTGACGGTGGTGGCGGGCGGCAAGGTGTATGAGGTCACGACATTGCGCGCGGACATCGAGACGGACGGCAGGCACGCCACAGTGCGGTTCGGCCGCAACTGGAAGGCGGACGCGGAGCGGCGCGACTTCACCATCAACGCGCTCTATGCGGACGCCGACGGGACCGTGGCCGATCTGGTCGGCGGCGTCGCGGACATCGAAGCGCGCAATTTGCGCTTCATCGGCGACCCGGAGCAAAGGATACGCGAGGATTTTCTGCGCATCCTGCGCTTTTTCCGGTTCTTTGCGTGGTACGGAGCCGGCCGTCCCGACGCAGAGGGACTGAAGGCCTGTGCGCGGCTGAAGGAAGGTCTCGACCGGCTTTCGGCCGAGCGGGTGTGGGCCGAGGTCAAAAAACTGCTGGCCGCGCCCGACCCGTCGCGCGCGCTGCTCTGGATGCGGCAGGCCGGCGTTCTGACCCGGGTGCTGCCGGAAAGCGAGAAATGGGGGATCGACGCGGTCCATGCGCTGGTCGCGACCGAGCGCGACCTTGGCTGGCCCCCCGATCCGCTGCTGCGGCTCATAGCCATCTTGCCACCGGACGCAGGTCGCATGATTGCGCTGGCCGAACGCATGAAGATGTCGACCGGCGAGATGCTGCGGCTTTCCCGATGGGCGCAGGCAAACACTCTGAATTGGGACATGACGGCCGTTGAACTTGGCAAAGTGCTTTATCGAGGCGACCGGCAAGCGATTGTCGACCGGCTGCGGCTGGCGCTGGTCGCGGCGCGCGGCCGGGCGGTTGAAAATGATGCCGCGCTGGCCGAAGCGGGCGAGTTTTCGCGATTGCTGGATTGGGCGGTCGGCTGGAAGGCGCCCGCATTTCCGCTCAAGGGCGGCGATCTGGTGACGCTCGGCATGCCGGCGGGTCCGGACGTCGGCAAAATGCTTAGAAAGCTGCGGGATGAGTGGGTGGAGTCCGGCTTCGAACTCGATCGCGGCGCGCTGCTCGAGCGCGCCGCGCAAAGCCTGAAAGGCTAGGCTGCGTCGCGGATTTTCTCGATGCGCGAGCGGATGGCCTCGATCATGGTCTCGCGGATCAGCGTCTCGCCATGCGTTTGACGCATATGCTCGACGGCGCGGCGCATGATTTCGGCTTCCTCGTCATGGCGCGTGTGCCAGTCGCAGCCGGGAACGAGCGACCCGCATTGAAATTCCTTCATCGGATGTCTCCTTTCCTCGTTCTGGTTCGTCGCGGGACCATAACATGGAAAGCCGCGACGAGTTGCCACGATTCCAGAAAAAGCGCCGAAGAAGTCGAGCGGAACGTCCTTACCGCGCCAGTCGCACCTGGCTCAGCGACTGGGCAATGCCGGAGAAAGCCGCCAACAAAGTGTCAGGATCGGACGCATCGAAGTAGTGATCGCTGTCGGTAGCGCAGGCCTGCAGTGTGGTCTTGGCAGCCAGATCGTCGACCATGAACGCAACGGAGTACACCTCGATATTGTTGCTCTTGGCGTATGTGCAAAGAGCGACCGTTTCTAGATTCACGGTAATCAATTGTATTGCAGCTGTTGCGGCGGTCGAGCTGAACGCGACGTGCTTTCCGTCAGAAGACTGAAACCGTCGAGTGTTCTCGCCATCAGTCATCAAGAGCATGACTTTGCGCGGCTCTATGTTCGCCAGGTCATATGCGGCAGCCTCGTTTAGCGGTTCCGTCGGCGACAGGACGTTAATGCCCCAGATCAATCCGGCCGGAATATATGTGTAGGGCTCGTAACTGCCGAGGTTGTAAACCATGCCGTCGATGGCGGCCTTCAGGGCTGTCTTGTCGGTGCTCAGGGTCACGATCGGCTTCAGGCACTTCTGGCTTGTATCGAGATAGCCCGGATAGGTGACCGTCGGGGCCGTGTCGTCCAGGCGATAGGTGCCTGTCTTGCGCGATCCGATGCAGCCGTACCATTTGTATTTCACGGCGGCCTTCGCAGGCGTGGTGCAAGTCTCTTGCTGTTTTGTGGTGCTAGGCTTTCTCGCAGTACAGTCCTCGCAGGTCTTTGGCTTGCGGACCCCGTCGACGTAGGTCGAACAATCATATTTCGGCCCATATGCGGTGCATGCACCCTGGACTGTGACCGTCTTCATCGAGCAGCCAGACTTCGGTACAGCCGCGACGGTGTAGTCGGCCGGGACATTGAGCCAGGATTGGTTTCGGTAGCCGGTGCCGACATTGACATAGTCGGCATAGGGCACCAGGCCGATCTTCACGTCGGCGTCGGGGTTCGACATGAGCTCGACGACCAGCGCGTTGGCGGCCGTCTTCAACGAGGCGAGCTTGGTCACTCCCTTGGCGTCCGTTTCGGCCATCGAATAGGTGTTGTCCAGAACCAGGGCCACCTCGACTGCGCCGGTAACTGCGCGTTCGGCAAGCGCCGACGCGCGGACGTCGAGCGTGTCGATGTTGGCTAGCCCCATGAAATAGGTGTTGATCGTCGACTTCAGGTCGAGGTCGATCTGCCCGTTCTCGGTGTTCAGGTCGACGATCTCGACCGCGTCGAATTTGCTCATGCCGATGTTTGCAGCGACGAAGTCGTTTGCGATCGCTTCAAGCTTTACCTCGTCTTCTTCGCGCGATCCGGCCAGCGCCAGCGACGCCACATCGGCTAATTCCTGAAGGTGGCTTTCAGCGGAGAGGTAACGCGAATAATCGACCGAGAGCCCGACGGACAACAGCAATGGGAGCAAAAGCATTCCCATGATGATGCCAAAGTTGCCAGATTTGTCGGACAGGAAGGATTTCAACATCTTGGACCTCCTTCGCCACCCGCACGAAAGAGCGGCGATATCCGAGGCACTGAACCAAGAAGTCCTTGCTTATTGGTGGAGTAAGTCCCGCATTTTTACGAAGCCGGCAATAATTTTTGGGTGGGTGGTTAATAGCCGCTCAATGCGGCCCGGCCAATTGCGAACAGTCCATAGCGGTTTCTTTCGCGAATTTCGTTCGCGCGATAGGTCACGGCCGGATCGCGCGCTTTTTGAATTTTTTGCCTGCATGCTCGCCGCCCTCGGGGCGCGGATTGGACGAATGGCTCGACGGGCCTCTGCGATGCGGCTTTTTCGTCCAACCGCCGGCTGTGTCTTCGGTTTTCGCGCTGCTGTCGACCCGTTGGATGACAACGCCCTTTTCGCCCGTTCCGTGCTCACGGATGGCGGCGGCGAAACCGTCGGCCCGGTTCGCAATGATCTCGAAGCGCGATTCGGTGTCGAGGATGCGGATGGACCCGATTTCGCGTTTGGTGACGTGGCCAGCCTTGCAGATCAAAGGCAGCAGCCAGCGCGGCTCGGCTCGGTGTTTCCTGCCGACCGAGATCGAGAACCACGCGCCGTTCTCGAAACGTGCGTCGGGCCGTTCGCCTCTGGACGGGTCGAAAACGGGTGCGGGCGCTTCGGACAGCTCTTCGGCCGCCGGCCGCGCCGCAAGCTGCTGGCGCAGGAAGGCGACGGCGATCTGCTCCGGACTATGAGCAGTCAGAAGCTCGCGCGCAAATGCGATCTCGTCTTCTCCCGGAGCTTCGGTGAGCGAAGGGTCGGCGAGGATGCGTTCCCGGTTGCGCTGGTCGATTTCGGCCGGGCCGGGGGCAGCCTGCTGGATCGCCTCGAGCTTGGCGAGTTTCAGCAGGCGGGCGGCGCTGCCCCTGCGATGATAGGGCACGATCAGCGCGCAGATACCCTTGCGGCCGGCGCGTCCGGTTCGCCCGCTGCGGTGCAGCAGCGTGTCCGGGTTGGTCGGCAGGTCGGCGTGAATGACCAGATCGAGATTGGGGAGGTCGATGCCACGCGCGGCGACATCGGTCGCCACGCAAACGCGGGCGCGGCCGTCGCGCATGGCCTGCAGCGC
>JBGTLX010000768.1:0-3148 GCA_041743855.1 Rhizobiaceae bacterium
CCTCTCCACCCGGCCATGTCGCTTTTGCGGCTGCAAGACTTCCGTTGTTTGACGCAATCTGCGCCAACCATGGCCAAGAGCGACGTAACCAGGACGACAACAAGAGAGGTCGAAACGGAGGTTCCGACCCCGGCGATCGCCATCGCCAGCGTCATCATATCCATGGCTCTGGTCGCTGTAGGCAACGGCCTGATGTTCGCTTACATACCGGTACGGCTCGGAGCGGAAGGCTTTCCGCCCACCTGGGCCGGCGCCATACTGACCGGCCTGTCGGCGGGCGGCATCGCCGGCTGTCTCCTAACCGGGCCGCTGGTGCGCCGGGTCGGCCATGCCCGCGCCTTCATGATCTTTTCGGCGCTGATCGTCTTGTCCAACGCCACCGTCGGCGCGGGCACCTATCCGCTGCTCTGGATCGCGGCGCGGGCGCTCTACGGATTTGCCATCTGCGCGCTGTTCATCGTGGCGCAAAGCTGGCTCAACGACGCGGTGGCCAACGCCGTGCGCGGGCGCGTCATGGCGATCTTCTATGTCAGCTATGTGCTCGGGCTCGGCATCGGCTCCTACCTGCTGCGCTTCATCGACATCTCCGGCGCGCAGGCGTCGCTGGTCGGAATCGTGTTCACGGCGCTGTCGATCCTACCGGTTGGGATGACCAGGCTGCCCCAGCCGCCCGCGCCGCAAGGCGCCTCGGTGGCGCTTGGCCGCGCCTGGGCCATCTCGCCGGTCGGCGTGGCGGGCATGCTCGCCGTCGGCGGCCTGTCGATGATGATCGTGGGCTTCGCGCCCATCCACGCGACGGCGAAGGGCTATACTCAGCAGGAGGTGGCGACGCTGCTGTTCGTCATGCCGCTCGGCACACTGCTGTTCCAGCTGCCCTTCGGCTGGATTTCCGACCGGACCGACCGGCGCTACGTGCTGATTGCGGCCTCGTTGCTGGTGGTGGTCGCGGGGATAGCCGCAAGCCGGTTCGACGACAGCACGCTGTTCGCGATCATCGTCATCTATGTCGTGTGGAGCGGGGCATCCGAATCGATCTATTCGCTGTCGAGCGCCCATGCCAGCGACCGGGCGGCGAAGGAAGACATGGTGACCTTGTCGAGCAGCCTGTTGTTTGCGTGGTCGCTGTCGGGCTTTCTCATCCCGGGTATCGGGACGGCGCTGACCGCGATCTACGGCACGCAGTCGTTCATGTATGTGGCGGTCGCGATCGCCACGGCTTATTCAACCTTCGTCGCCTGGCGCGTGGCCACCACGCGCCGTGTTCCGGCCGAGGAAACGGGGAGCTTTGCGCCCATCCCCGCGCACGCCCCACTGCCGGTGGAGCCGGCTTCGGGACTAGGAGAGGCGTGACGGCGCGCCAGGGAATTAAAGACGCGTCTTGAAACTGTAACGGGACTCTGCCTATCTATTGGTTGTCGCCGCAATCGTGCGGCTGATTTGGTTGTTCCTGTTTCGAAAGGGAAGACACTGAGAACAGCACTTCGGAAGAAGGCCGACATCGTGCCTTCGCCGGCCGGGATCAGCGGAAAAGACGCCGTGTCCCGCGCCATCGAAACTGTCCTTGCCAGTCTGGAAGACTCCAAGGCCGAAAACATCATCTCAATCGACATCCAGCGAAAATCCAGCCTCGGTGACTATATGGTGGTCGCTTCGGGCCGGTCGCATCGCCATGTCGCGGCCGTCGCCGAACAGCTTCTCAAGGCGCTGAAGGATGCCGGTCTGGGCACTGCGCGCGTCGAGGGATTGGCAGGCGCCGACTGGGTGCTGATCGATTCGGGCGACATCATCGTCCATGTCTTTCGCCCCGAAATCCGCGAATTCTACAATCTCGAAAAGATGTGGCAGACGGCGGACCTCGAAGAAGAGACCATCCACTAGGCATGTCGATATTCACCTGATGGCGGCTGCAAACGGCCGCTTTCTCCGCTTCCGGTGCTCATGTATCCAAAAGTACGCTCCGCTCCGGGTCTCGCAATCGACCATTTCGGCGAGCCCTGAGGTGAATCTCAAACACGCTTGACATCGCGCGGAGGTCCGAATTGAAGATCGCCGTTTTTGCCGTCGGGCGGATGAAGGCCGGCCCGGAAAAAGAACTTGGCGAACGGTATTTCGACCGCTTCGCCAAGACGGGGCCGGCAGTCGGGCTCGAATTTTCCGGGGTCGAGGAGACCGCCGAAAGCCGCGCTCAAAGCATTGCCGAACGCCGTCTGGAGGAATCCCAAAAACTGCGCGAGAAGCTTGGCCCTGGAACCGCCCTGGTTTTGCTTGACGAACGCGGCAAGTCTGTCGGTTCGGAAGATTTCGCGCTTAAAATAGCAGCTTGGCGCGACGGAGGACAACGTGCTGTGCTGATCGCCATCGGCGGGCCGGACGGGCACGATCCACCGTTGCGCGAAGAGGCGGCGCTGATCCTGTCCTTCGGCGCGGCGACCTGGCCGCATCAACTGGCGCGGATCATGCTGGCCGAACAGCTTTACCGGACGGCGACCATCCTGTCCGGTCACCCGTATCACCGGTCGTGATCTGCTCAAAACACCAGAATTGAACACCAGGCGTGGGCGGCGATCTGCCATGATCGCGGCCTCACACGCATGGTTGATGGTTCCTTAAGGAACGCATCGATAGAGTCGGGTTGGGCGGCAAGACTTGAAGAAGATGAGTATGGCGAAGGTCGGTGGATTTTCTCGCGCGGTCGCGCTCGCGGCGATGCTTTGCGCCGCGGTGGGCGCCAATGCCGAGGAAACCACGCTCGCTTCCGCACCCGACCAGCCGCGCGCCGAATTCGAGCAGGTGTCGCGCGAAATGAGGCTGTCGGCCGAGCGCAGGGAAAAGCTCGCGCAGGAAATCGACCGTCTCAGAAAAGACAATGCGACGCTGACTGCGGCGCTCATACAAGCTGCCAAGACGGAAAAGAAACTCGGGCAAGACATCGAGGATATTTCGGGCAGGCTCGAAGCGCTCAAGGGACAGGAAGACGGCATCAAGCTGTCGCTGGTTTCGCGGCGCGCCGTGCTTGCCGAAGTGCTGGGCGCGCTGCAGCGCATGGGGCTGAACCCGCCGCCGGCGATCCTGGTCACGCCGGAGGACGCGCTGGCCTCGGTGAGAAGCGCCATCCTGCTCGGCGCGGTGGTGCCGGAATTGCGCGGCG